>CAKZQX010000153.1 GCA_937141995.1 uncultured Chloroflexaceae bacterium
CGCAGCCTGGCATGTATCCACGATCTGCAAGCCCACCATACGGGGGACTGGATCGTCCTGGTCAGTCATGTCAGTCCTATCAAGGCACTCCTCTGTGCCACGCTAGGGGTATCCCTGACGGTGGGCCGGCGGATGTTCCTTGACCCGGCCACCATCAGCGTCATCGACTGGGGGGAGCGTCCGATTGTACGCCTGTTCAACGCGCATGCCCATCTGGGATGGGATTCGGCCCGCTGGATGCTTCGACAACATTGAGCAAGGAGAGGTACTAGATGACTATCCCCCGAAGGTTCACTGCAAACCTTTATTCTGACGCATTGCGGTGGATCTGGCGGTCGGTTATAATGGAATTCAGGAGGACATTATGACTGAATCAGGTACGACAACTGATATACAGACCCTGATCCAGGAAGGAAATGCGGCACTACTGGCGGGCGATACGTTTGAGGCACGCCAGCGCTTTCGGCGCGTCGCCGAGATAGAACCGGAAAATGTCGAAGCGTTGAAGGGTCTGGCCGGTTCGGTGCGTCCCTACCGGGAAAAACGTGATTATCTGCAACAGGCGCTGACTTTTGACCCGACCAACGGTGAGGTGCGCGCCTTCCTTGACTATGTTGAAGCCAAGTTAGCTGCTGGTGAGGTGCTGGCGCCGCGGGGTGTCTCAATCCAGGAAGTGCCGGGCATCGGCGCATCTATGCCTGAGACATCGACGGCTGAGACTACCGCCGAAAATGGGTCCGGCTATACGCCAGGTGCGCCTGAAGGCGAGGCCGAGGCAACATTAAGCTGTGTCTCCTGCGGTACCTCCCTGACCGATATGAAAAGGGTGGAATGGACACCCGTCGGCCAGATCTGCGCCGAGTGTGCCCGCGCGCGCCGCCCACGTAACTATCAGGTCGAGCCGAGTCATCTGGCAATTGCCGCATCAATTGCATTAATCAGTTCGATCCTGGTGAGTGTTCTGGTTGTTATCGTTTTGGGGCGAGTTGGCTTCTTCAGTTTTATTCTTGCCTTCATCATTGCACCAATTGTTGCCGAGTTTATTGTGCGTATCCTTGATCGGTTGACCGGCGCAAAACGCGGTCGCTCAATGCAAATAGCGGTCGGTGTCGGGCTGGCGGTGGGCGCAACTCCTCTGATGCTGCTGACATTCTCGCTGACTCTCTTGTTGTTCACAATCATCGGTATTAGCACTGCCGTCGCTCGTTTACGCTAAAATGTGCGCTTCAGTACATTCGATATGCGAATCGTGACAGGTGTCACGGAGAGATAATCGAATTGTTATAGAATTGTTACAGACAGAACTTGCATAATGTTCCCATCCATAGCTATAATTGCAAGGAATATTGTCAGGTACTGTCGAAACAAAAGATCTTCACCCGGTCAGTGGCTGTGTGTCGAGTTGGCACAATTCCTGAGTATATTGATCCGACGAATTGTAGTACGGTAGTATTACCAGTGTACTTCTTTCGTGTATACAAATTACACACCATCGTACCGTAACCCACCCGGCGAGAGAATGTATGCAGGCGATTGAATGTTGTACGTTAGAGAGGAAGTGCAATGGAGCAGGTCCCACACAGTATGAACCGCGCTGTGCGTGGTACACAAAATCCCCTCGATGAGGTGGAACACCAGCTACGCGATAATATTTTTGGGCAGGAGCGCGCTATTGAGAGTGTGATCCGGGTTTTAAATCGCGCTCGCTTCGGATTCTCGGCGGGTAATCCACGACGCCCCCGGGCAACGCTTCTTTTCCTGGGACCCACTGGTGTCGGTAAAACGGCCACTGCACGCCGTCTGGCGCAACTTCTGCGGCCCGATGGTGAGGCGTTCCTCAAGGTTGACTGCTCGCTTTTCAGTCAAGGCCACGAGGTTTCGGCGCTGGTTGGCGCGCCACCCTCGTATGTCGGGCGCGATCAGAAACCGCTGCTCAACCCGGACATTATTGAGCAGGATAATAGTATTGTGCTCTTCGATGAAATTGAGAAGGGTCAACCGGAATTGTGGAACCTGCTCCTGCAAATTATGGAAGATGGGGAGATCCTGCTACTCAATGGAGGACGCCGGGTATCATTCCAGAATAGCCTGGTGATTTTGACGACCAACGTCGGTGCGAAGGAGATGGTAGACTACCTTGACCGGCGCACCATCGGCTTTCGCACGACAACCCAGGATGTCGAGGCAACGGGACAGCAGATCTTCCAGATCGGCTTTGAAGCGTTGCAACGCGTGTTCCAACCGGAGTGGATCAACCGTCTGGATGAGATTATCGCGTTTCGTCCGCTCTCCAGCGAGACACTGGGCATGGTGCTTGATCGGATGATTGAAGAGAGTAATGAGCAATATTTACGGCATGGCATCAGCGTGGAGTTGACCCCGGAAGCTAAAGAGTATTTTCTAGAGAAGGGCTTCGAGCCGCGCTTTGGGGCGCGTCCGCTGCGCCAGCGGTTGCTCAAGGAGTTAGATGCACCGCTGTCCGACTTGCTGGCATCGGGGGGCATTCCTCACGGCAGTCGGGTGATGGTTGTCGCTACCGGCATTGACAAGCATGGACAGGCGCTGGACTTCTTCTTTGAGGAAGCGCCGGAACTGCTGCGGCGAGCGGAGGAACTGCGCGCGGAAGAGGTCGGGCGTTCATCGAATGATGGTCCCCAGCAACCCAGCGTGAGCCTGAACAGTGAGCGTGCGGGTGGCCTGGAGAATACGGCCAGCAATGCCGGCAGTAGTGGCGGTGCGGGCGTCCGTGGTCCGCGTGTCACGCCCCGACGCAACATTGAGAGTGGGCGCAACCACTGACTCTCTCCAAAAAGATCTGGATTTACGAACCGGCCCTGCCAATGGCAGGGCCGGTTCTGTTTTTCTTCGCGGTATGCAACAGCTTAAGGAAATATAAAGTTCTGCGGTGGGCATGCAAACGGAACGTGTAATTGACAGGAGTGACGCGGTGCGCCTTCAAACCGGGCGTTTCACCCGATGCGGGCCCGATTCGCCGGCGGCCGCATGGAATCTTCCGCCCTGCCGGAGGCGAATGTTCCTTCCAGGTTCGTAACCATGTCACGCGTGTAATTGACAGGAGTGACGCGGTGGGTCTGCAAACTTGGCGTTTGAGCACAGTAACGGCCGGATTCGCCTGCGGCAGCGTGGTACTTGTTTCTTTTTTTATAAAAAATTTGCACTGTGTGCAAATTTTTTATAAAAAAAGGATGTTTTCTTCCACCCTGCCGGAGGCGATATCAACGTCCGGGGGAGGGATCGCGTAACTCCTGTGAGTTACAGGAATTACGCGGTCACTTTCAAATGAGGCATGTGCCTGAACGAACGGCCCGATTCGCCGGCGGCCGCATGGTACTTCTTTAGCTTGTTGGCAGAAATGATGCACAATGTGCATCATTTCCACCAAAAAGGATGTCCCATTCCGCCCGGCCGGAGACGATTCCGGCTTCCATCTGGGCATATGTCCGATTTTTACACCCACCGCGTAACTCCTGTGAGTTAAAAATAATATACACAGTTTTTCCTGTTTTTATTGACACTACCGCGAATATTTGCTATACTTCCGATCAGTTCCAGAGAGAGGCATTCATCATGATAGGTTTTTCCGGTTCAAGTTCTGTCAGCTTGATTCTGCAACATCTGCAGCGCCATGGACAGGCCACCGTCAAAGAACTGGAGGAAGTTCTGGGAGTCAGCACCACGGCGGTGCGTGAACATCTGGCACATCTCCAGGCGGAAAGTCTGGTTTCAACCAGCACGGTACGGCGCGGCCCCGGCCGGCCCCGGCTGGTCTACACCCTCACCCGCAAGGCGCATAATCTCTTTCCCAAGCAGTATGATCTGCTGATCAATTTACTGCTCAAAGAAATTGCCGCCGTTGGTGGGGCCGAACAGGTTGATCTGCTGCTGGAGCGGGTGGGGAAGCGGCTCGCCGGCGAGTATGCCGACCGCATCAGCGGACACGATATTCCGGCGCGTCTGGCCGAACTGCGCGCCCTGCTGGAGGCCCGTGGCATCCCGGCGGAAGTCCACCAGTCCGGCGATGGGCTGCATATCTTCGCCTGTCCCTACTTTGACGTGGCGCAGAAACATGGCGAAGTCTGCGCAATGGAGCGGCAGATGTTAGAAGAGGTGCTGGGGGGGAAAGTCGAGTTGGAGCATTCCATTCGCGAAGGTCATCATCGCTGTCGGTTTGTTGTCAATAAGGAACAATCCCAGGTATAATATTTTTACTATCCCAGATAGAGGAGTCTATGAGTAACGATCTGATCATTAAAGATCTGCGAGCAACGATTAACGACAAGGAAGCGGGTGAGCGCGAGATTCTGCGCGGTCTGAACCTGACCGTACGGCAGGGAACGATCCACGCGATTATGGGGCCGAACGGCAGCGGCAAGAGCACGCTGGCCCATATTATTGCCGGTCATCCCAACTATGAAGTTACGGGCGGCGAGATCTGGTATAAGGATCAGAATATTCTGGAATTGGAAGCCGATGAGCGTAGTAAACTGGGGCTGTTCCTGGCATTTCAGTACCCGGTTGCCGTGCCGGGTGTAACGGTTGCTAACTTCCTACGCGCGGCGGTGAATGCGCATCGGGCAGAAGCGGGCAGAGATCCCAAAGAGACGGCCATTCCGGTGGCGGAGTTCCGCAAACTGCTGCGCTCCGGAATGAAGCAACTGGAGATGGACGACAGCTTTGCCCGGCGCTAACTCAAC
>CAKZQX010000154.1 GCA_937141995.1 uncultured Chloroflexaceae bacterium
CACCGCCCTCCATGCCTTCACCGCCCTCCATGCCTTCACCGCCCTCCATGCCTTCACCGCCCTCCATGCCTTCCTCTTGTTCAATCCCTATATCAGGCTGCACATCTTCTTCTTCACCGCCGCAGCCAGTCAAGGCCAGGGTCAAGACGAGAAAGAGCGATCCCAGCATCATCATCATTTTATACTGTCGGCTCATGTGGATAACCTCCTCATGCTATGAGTTTACAGGCGGAGCGGCTTCAACCAGGCTACCCGCGCACAGTAACCCCTCTTCTCCATGCTCCTGGGGTTTGGTAATGGCAAAAAGTGTGCCACTGATCGCGCTTTGCCATTTCTTGTGGAACATGCAGTGGTAACGTGCCGGCATATTTTTTGCTTTTTCTCAGAGACTGTCTGAAAAGGGGTGGTCATGGGGCGACGGCCCCGAAGCGGGAGTCCCGGCTTCAGCCGGTTCCGGCCACACACCGGCTGAAGCCGGGACTCCTGGGGCGCTGTCCGGTGTCGCAGGACACCCGGCATGCCGTGGGACCGACGCGAATCATCTTTTCAGACAGTCTCTCAGGACAGTTTGGGGATAGCAGACGCCGGAACCTATGTGCGATAGGATGTCCGGGTATAGATGTTGCGGGTATTTATGTGAGTTACACGCGTTACGCGGTGGGCATGCAGACCGGGCGTTTCACCCGATGGATGCCTGATTCGCCTGCGGCAGCATGGTATGTTTTTATCTTTTTCCATAAAAATGTTGCACATGAAAAAAGATGGAATCTTCCACCCTGCCGGAGGCGAATCAGGCCGTTCATCCAGGCAACCGCCTGGTTTGGAACCGACCGCGTAACGCGTGTCAATCAAGGGGACTATGATGGATAAAACAAAACAGATCACCCTGCTTCACGGAGCGCTTGCCGGGTGTGTTGCCACACTGCCGATGACGCTGGTAATGAGCATCATCCATCGGCAACTACCCCCGCAGGAGCGCTATCCGCAGGAGCCCAGCCTGATTATGCAGCAGATGGAGCAGACACTGCTCCCGAACCGGGATCTACGTGAGCCGGAGCATATGGCGTTGACGCTGGTATCGCATGTTGTGTACGGTGCCGCGGCGGGAACGTTCTACCCGCCGCTTACACGACATCTGCCGCTGCCGGCGGCGTTGCGGGGTGCCGGCTACGGCATAGCAGTCTGGGCACTGGGCTACATGGGTTGGCTCCCCCTGATCGGCCTCCTGCCGCCGGAAACCCGACGACCGGCTCGCCGTACAGCGATGATTTTCACGGCTCACCTGGTATGGGGGTTAACACTGGGTATGCTGGTCCAGCGCCGGCAGCGGGCATGTCCATAACATTGGACAAAAAGGGGAGGACGGTCTGGTTAAATAGCCGTGGCCGATCCCACATCGGGTTGTGCCCGGCTGAGGGGATAACAACCAGCCGGGTATCCCGCAAACAGTGGCGTAACTGCCCCGCCACGGAAAGCGGCACCAGCGTGTCATGTTCACCCCAGACGAGCAGAGTCGGCGTTGCGAGATCCTGAAGCCGGGGCCAGAGATCGGTTGCCAGCAGTTCCCGCGCCGCCTTGCAGAGCGTTACTGGCCCGGCACGCAGGGCATCGGTAAAGAGGATCGGCAGAAACCCCGGCGGTAGATGCCGGAAAACCCGGAACAGACCAGCGGCATGCGCCAGCGAGGAGAGTTCGCGCGGCATCAGGGCGGGAGCGATCAGCACCATGCGGCTAATCCGCTGGGGACAATCGGCTGCCAGTTCCGCCGTGATAAACCCACCCATCGAGTGCCCAATGATGCCGGCCTGTTCAATGCCTACCGCGTCCATCCAGGCGACCAGATAGCCGGCGGCCTCGGTCAGCACAAACGGGTACCGTCCGCGACTCCGACCAAACCCGATCAGATCAATCACATACACCTGAAACTGCCGCGCCAACGGCAGGATATTATGTCGCCACCAGCGACCAGAGCCGGACAGCCCATGCACCAGCACCAGGGGCAGACCCTGCCCGGCCACCTGGTAGAAAATCGGCACACCGCCAACCGTGATACGCTGCTGTTCAATGGTTGTTTTCCTTACTTTGATCGACACGTCCTGCACCCATCATTGCGGTGGACGCGCAGACGCGCGTCCCTAACAGACTGTCTGAAAAGATGATGCGCGTCGGTCCCACGGCATGCTGAGTGCCCTGATCCACCGGACAGCGCCCCAGGAGTCCCGGCGTCAGCCGGTTTCGGCCACACACCGGCTGACGCCGGGACTCCCACTCCGGGGCCGTAGCTCCATGACCAACCCTTTTCAGACAGTCTTTAACAGATCACCGGCAAGGTTAGAGAACCATACGTTTTTCCTGTAAAAAGGCACGCACAACCTGTGCCAACGCGCGGGGCCGGGAGTAATTCATCGCATGCGTGCCACCCGGAATAACTACCAGTTGTCCTGCGGGTAACAACCGGGCCGCTGTTTCCGCCCAGCATCGAGACACAAGTAGATCGTGCGTGCCATGCACCACCAGCGTCGGTACCTGGATCAGGGGCAGTTTCTGCTCAATATGATCCATCAGGGCATAGTGCGCCGCGCGAAACGACTGGCGCAAGCCCGCATCCCACAGATCCCGCAACGCAACCAGCCATAATCTGGGCCGTTCCAGGGCGAGTGTCAGTGCCAGACGTACTAGTTGTTCATGCATCGTGTGCCGTTCGGGATCAACCGTTGGCCCAACCAGTATGGCCCGTTCGACCTGCCGGGGATGCCGTAGCGCGATGGTAGCCACCACCTGACATCCCAGCGAGTTCCCCAGCCAGACGGCCTGTGCAATACCCAGCGTCTCTACCCAGGCCGCCAGCAGATCCGCCTGTTCCGCCAGACTCAGCGTCCGGTCCGGTCGGGGGCTGCGACCAAATCCCGGCATATCCGGCGTATACACCCGGTAATCGTTTGCCAGGAGGCGTGCAGTCGGCTGCAGGTAACGACTGGAGACTATCAGTCCATGCACCAGGATCACAACCGGGCCGGCAGGCGTACCGGAGGGCACCCAGGCCCGCGTATACAGCGTCATCCCGTTAACCCTGACCAGGTGACTCTGCGGGTTACCGGCCATGCTCTGCTCCATCTGCTACTGTGACCGCCGGGGGGAACCTGCCGTCAGGAACTCCTTGACCCGACTGCGCTCCCGGAGCGCCTCGATCGTCATTCCCTCGGCGCGTGGCTCCAGGTTGGTCCAGGTCGGATGTAACATACAGACATGCCCCAGCAGGTCAGCGGCCTCCAGCACCAGGATATCCGGGGCAAAGCGCTGCAGCAGCGTGCTGCGGGTCTGAACGCCGCTATGCCCGAAGGCGAACGTAGTCCGTTTCCAGAGGCCATCGGCAAAGATGCTGTAGTGGCGCAACATCCCCTGGTAAGGCGAGGCAAAAACGACAAAGACCCGCGCGGCCAGTTCGACCGGTCCCTGGGGCGGGCCTTCGCCGGTCTGGCCCTGGTTGCTGGTATGGCGGGTGTCGTAGGCAACCTCGGGATCCAGGCTCAGGACAAACGGCATCCGGCCCTTGCTCTGGATCTGAAGCTGGTTCGCATCCAGCCGCTTCAACTGCACCAGCAACGCATTGAGTTGTAACGTCTCCCGTTCGATAAACTGAAACGCGCCAAACATCCCATCCCGAAACTCCTTGGCATGTTTCAGGATCGACTCCTCGTCGGCCATATCCCGGACCAACCCCTGGTCAATCTTGCGTAGTGCTTCCTGGGCGCGCTGTTGTGCTTCAAAGCCAAGCATGCAAAACCTCCTCAGTCAGAATGTAGTATGATAGAACCCGGCACCGGGATGGTAGAACCCGGCATCGGGTATTCACATGCCGGTAGCGGTCAGCGGGGCGGGGACCCCGCGGTGACAGACCGCGCGAAACATGCCCCAACTGCGCCAGCGGCCGCCAATTTCGGGATCGTCCGCGTCGGGCACCTGCTCCAGGCGGGTTGCCAGGGTTGGCAACTCCTCCGGCAGCACCTCCCGAAACCCGGCGATCCGCTCCTCCGGATCTTGCGGTGCAAGTGTACCGCTGATCTCGTCAAGCAGGAAAACAAAGGTGTAGAAGTGGTTTAAACTGTCGGCGTCGGACGGTGAGGCGCCACCCGGCGCAGGCGCAGTATACGCGATCACGGCCAGGAAACGGCGAATATCGACCGTCAGGCTGGTTTCTTCCACGACTTCGCGCCGCAGCGCGGCTTCTATCGGCTCACCATGCTCAATGCCGCCGGTGAGCAGGCGATAGGCATTGTGCGGGTAGAAGGTTTTGCGCGCCGTCAGCAGATGGCCGGTGGGACGGCGGATTACCATACAGACCTCGCCAATGCGGTCGGATTTGGCAAACGGAGCAAAACTGCCGTCCGGCAGCATGACCGTTGTTCGTACGGGTGAACCATAGCGCATGGACAGGGTTTCAACCTGCGCATGCAGTTCCGGTGCAAGTTGCATAGCCTCCCCCTGGTATTACGGGGCAATGCGAATTGACTGTAGTATACCAGACTGGGAGCGGAGTAGGTAGCGTTGCGGTTGTGGATTGCGCACTGTCGGGCAATTTGCTATGCGGAGCGATGCCGCTGATGGAAGACAGCCGGTACAGTGCGTGTGCTACAATAATGCCGGTTACATGGTGAAGGAACGCAATCCAGTGGAGAGAGCCGATGCCCACGCAGGAAGAGATCAATCATCAGCAAACGCTGTTACGCACCCATCGCCGCAGTCTGGCGCACTATCTGAAACAGCAGGCCACCCTGGGGGAAGCATTTGCGCCACCAGCCGTCGCGCATGGCATCACGGAAGCCCGCGAGAATATCTCTCGCATAAAGCAGATATTGCGCAGTTGGAATGTATCGGTTGAAGACCACTTCGACGATGATGGTAGCGCACCCGTGGCCCAACCGGCGGAAGCGCCCCGGCTCCCATCCGCCGATATTGACCGCGTAAAGCTCAAGCAGATCCTGGTAGACTATTTCAACGATGAAGAGTTGCGCGATCTCGCGGTCGAGCTAACCATCGACTCTGAGAGTCTGCCCGGCGCGGGGAAATCCGGCAAGGCCCGGGAGTTGGTGGCATTTGCCGAGCGCCATGGCCGCTTTGCGGAAGTGGTGGCACTGGTACACCGGCTACGACCGGGGGTTTTATAGTAGATGAACTACGGAGTAACAACATGTCTGCATACCTGATCGGACGGATCACTATTACCGATCCCGCACGCTACCGTGAGTATACCCAACTGACGCCGGGCATTATCGCCCGGTACGGTGGCCGATTTATCGTACGCGGCGGCGAGGTCATCACCCTCGAAGGCGCGCCGGAGCATCAGCGCCTGGTGGTTGTGGAGTTTCCGAACGTGGCGCAGGCGCAGGCGTTTTACAACTCACCCGAATATCGGCAGGCCATGGCGATCCGCCAGAGCGCCTCCGAGGGCCATTTTGTGATTGTTGCGGGGGTTGCGCCTGAGACGACGTGAGTGTTTTTGCGGGGCAATCGCGCTACCCCACCCGCTCCAACATCGTCACCAGCCGCCGGTCCACCGTTGCCAGCGGCTCATGCGGATGGTGCGAGTCCGAACCGCCACTGATCAGCAGCCCATACTGCTGCGCCAGATCACGGTAGAATGCCTGCTGTTCCGCGCTGTGTGCCGGATAGTAGACCTCCAGCCCATCCAGCCCCAGTTCCACCAGCGCGGCGATATCCTCGGCGGTCGCCGGGATCGCGTAGATGCCCTTGCTACGACCCGGATGCGCCAGAACCGCGATGCCTCCCAGCCGGTGCGCCACCGTGATGACTGCATCCACGCCGACGGGGTTGTATGCGCCGGGCATCCGGGTCAGCAGGTAGCGCATGCCCGCGGCCTCGTCGTCCTCGCCGGGAACACGCTCCGGTAGATCGTTGTGGGCGGCCAGGGCTGTTGCTACCTCGGCCACATTCGGCGGGCGGTCCAGGTCGTGGGCCAGTTCCGGCCCACCGGCGGCATTTAGCGCAAACCCCTGGCGTGGCAGTTCTTCCAGGAGCGCCTGCGCATCGGCGGCGTTGCGCTCAAAGACCTGCTGGCAGAGCAGCAGCAGCGCGGGGTCGTCAGGCGGCGCGCCGTAGACCAGCGTGTGCCAGAGCTTGCCCCCGGCGGCGCTGTCCATCTCGACACC
>CAKZQX010000155.1 GCA_937141995.1 uncultured Chloroflexaceae bacterium
GCCTCGTACCGACGAGTGCGCGCCAGATCCAGCAGCGCCATGGCCCGGCTCTTGAAGCCGGGGTTGTGCCGAAATGCCCGTTCAAACAGCAGACTGATGCTGTCCACGGCATCCAGCACTGTCGGCAGTCCCTGGAGCGCTGCGCTCAGTGCCGCCGCGCGCAGATGCTCGATATGGGCAACATCGTACTGGTGATTCATCACCTCGTACTGCACCGCGCCCAGCAGGGGCGGGCCGGAACTCAGCGCGGCCTGGAACGGCAATTCCCCCGGCAGCGCCCGCAGCGCGTTGGCGATCATCTGAGACTTGCTAACCTCGACGGCAACCACGCGATGACAGATCTGTTGCAGTTCGTCAATGGCGGCACTATCGTCGGTGGTCGCGCCACACACAAGCGTGATCTGGTGACCGCGCCGGGCCAACGCTTTGATAAAACTGTATGAACGCACGCGAATGCGCGAGGGCACATAGGCTGAAATAAACAGTATATTCATAGGTTCCCTCCCAGAAAACGCTTGTACTGATAAAGAATGTGAGTGTCCTGATTGTTACGTACGTAACTTCGTAAGGAGCGATTCTAACGCCGCATTTAGTGCCGCGTAGCCGGCGGCGTTGAGATGCAGCCAGTCGGCTGCGAATGCTTCCCGCACCAGACCGTCATCTTCCAGGGTGGCATAGCTGCCGAAGACGGTCAGATTGGGCGCTGTGAGTGTCCGGATCATTGCATGTACGTCATCACGGCGTGGGCAATCGCCGGCGACCAGACCAGATGTTGCGCCTGGGTGAGCGCGGGACGGCCAACCGGAAAAATGGTCGTCAGAATCACCTGTGCGCCGCCGGCAACCGCCTTTGCCGCCATCCTACGTAGATGCTGCTTACAGGTGGCAATAATGAATGCTTTGTCATCCGGTAGTGCCGGAATAAGGCGCAGGTCGTTGATGCCAACCTGAATGACGATGATGTCCGACTGCAAGGGCAGCACATCCTGCGCAAAGCGGTACAACACCTGGGCCGATGTCTGGCCGTCAATGCCCCGGTTAATAAACCGGAAGCCCGGAAGTCCGGTCGGGAAGACCCACTGCTCAGCGCGTGAGTCACCCAAAAAGACGACAGTCGTATCACCCGTTGCCGGGCGCGATTCCGCATGCCAGCCTGTCACTGCATTACGCAGACCGAGCGGATCGATCTGCGCCTGCCGCCACATCCGGTAGTAGTGCCGGCCCTGCCGCAACAGCAGCAGATTGGCCGCCAGCGAACCCAACAGCGCACCGGCGAGCAACTGCGGCAGGTTAGAGCGTCCCATCATCCGTGCCTATGCGTGACGTACCTGTGATGACTGGACCGAGTCAACCGGATGGGTGGCTTTTCCCGCCATCATGCGCTGGTAGACCGCATCCATCGCCGGGCAGACCGCCTGCCAGTCATAGCGCTCCAGCAGCCGCTGCCGGCCCGCCGCCGCAATCCGGCGGCCCAACTCCGGGTCGCGCAGCAGCAGCGTTACCGCGTCGGCAAAATCGCTCGGCGTATCGGCAACCAGCAGATGCTCACCCGGCTTCAAGTCAATGCCTTCATACCCCACCGTCGTTGAGACGATGGGAATCCCCCATGCCAGCGCCTCCAGAATCTTGACGCGCATGCCGCCCCCACTGCGCAGCGGTACAATCAGGCAGGCAGAGTTGGCAATGTAGGGATGAGCATCCGGCACATAGCCGGTCACTTCAATACTGGGATCTTTTTCGGGCAGGGCGCGCACCTCGGGTACGGGACGCTGTCCACAGACATAAAAGTGTGTATCCGGCACAGCCCGCCGCACCAGTGGATAGATATTGCGCGCAAACCAGCAGACCGCATCAATATTCGGTGGGTACATCATCGTCGCCAGGCTGAGCACCCCCTTCGCGCCCGGCGTGCGGGCAACCGGTTGCTGCGTTGCGGCATCCACCGCAATCGGGATGATCGGGATATCGCGCTGCTGGGGCATAACGTGGAGGAGCGCGCGCCGATCCTCTTCACTGACCGCTGTCACTGCTTCAAATGTTGCGCAGACATGGCCTTCGTAGCGCTGCAGCAGACGCTGCTCACGCTCCAGGAAGATCTGCTTTGGCCCGGTTTCCTGCTTTGCAATACGCTCCAGGATGGTCCAGACCGCGTTATGCTGATCGAGCAGGCGGGGCAGCGGGAGCGGTTCGGCAAACTGCGCCATGTTAAGCTGGTCCGCATGGACCAGGTCGAAGGGCGCACCCTGCCGGGCGGCGGCGGCCACCAATCCCGCCAGCAGATGATGCATGGCCGCGCTGCTATCCCGCTCGATCAAAAAGGGCTTGCCATTCACCAACGAGGTGGCGAGCGCCGCCAGATCACGCGGCCGCGAACGGTGGAGATGCACCGTGTGGACTGCCGCACACATCCGGCGCAGCGTATTGGCATGCGCTTCTTCCTCGGCATTGCGGGTAAATGTCACCAGCGTGACCTGATGCCGTTCTGCCAGGTAGCGCAGCAGATGGTAGGTTTTAACCCGCGGCCCACTGTGCGGCGGAAAAGGTACAATTTGCGTGAGGAGTAAAATGTTCATAATCGGCTGATTTTCACACTATATAAGAACAGAGAACAAAGCAACAGAGAACAAAACGTATCTGGTTTGATAATCTTTTGGAAAAACTCGGCCTGGAGAGCCGAATTTCCCCAAAAGATCAGGGATAATGCATCTGATCTGCTACCGCAGACGCCATCTGTGTTTTATCCGGTTCACACCGTGTAACACCCGCTAGTTGGGCGAATTAGAAACAAACGGCGTGAAGCCGTTATACTGCGAATGTTCGCGCACGGCCTGCAATGCCACGGAGGCCGTGGCCGGATCAATCGGGTTGAACCGGGGCACTGTGCCATGCCAGTTGCGGAAGCGCAGCAGAGTTAAAATCGCTTTCAGACCGTCAATCTTCTTGATCTTCTTACCCTCTTCGTACTTGCGGCCCATGTAGGAGATCGGTACCTGATAGATCCGGTAGCCCAGGCGCAGTACCTTGGCCGTCATTTCCGGCTCAATCCGAAAGTCATTGCTCTCCAGGTGCAGACTGCGCATAATATCGGTGCGCATCACCTTGTAGCAGGTCTCCATATCCGAGATCCAGCAGTTGTAGAGGAAGTTGGTCATCATGGTGAGGAACTTATTGCCCACCGCATTCCAGAAGTACATCCCCGTATGCCGCCCCAGGAACCGCGCCCCGAAGACCACATCAACCCGACCGGCGATGATGGGCCGGACCAGTTCGTAGTAGTCGCTGGGGTCATATTCGAGGTCGGAGTCCTGAATGATAACAATCTCACCGCGCGCATGGGTCAGACCGGTGCGGATGGTATCACCTTTGCCCCGATTGACCGGGTGACGAATAACGCGGAGCAGCGGATCGTCGGCGGCAAGTTCGCGTAAGATTTCCGGTGTCCGATCCTGTGAATGGTCGTCAACGACAATGATCTCCTTTTCCAGACGAACTGCCCGTACCTGGTCGATAATTGTGCGAATTGTTTGTTCCTCGTTGTAGCAGGGCATAATCACTGATAGCAGCACACTGTCCTCCTTGTGTTCGCTTGAACTGCCGCTCCTCTCGTCCCGGCAATGCGCCGACCTGGTTCGGCACGCCGCGCGCAGAGGATATTCCAATGTTACAGGCAGATCATACCAGTAAATTAGAAAATTGGCAGACCAAAATGGGCTGGTTTGCTGAATCAATGACATTACGATTGTCCTACCATGCTCTGGTACATCCGATAGTACGCCTGACGACCATTTCAGCGTATTACCAATTTTATACTACAGTCAGATGAATGTCTTCAAAACATGGGGATAGTTTATGATGTCGGAGTTGTCATCTTGCCGGGATACGCGGCGGGAGCAGCAGTTATGCCTCCGGATTACGCCGGAAACCGATTGCGCGCACCTGCTGATCCGCCTACGCAGCATCAACCGGGGCAAGCGCCACCGCCGGCGGCCGGCGCTCGTCAATGACAGGAGTTACGCGGTCACTGATCCGGAAGGGAATGTCGCCTCCGGCAGGGCGGAAGATCTTCTTCGTTTTCCGGAACATCTTGCACGTTGTGCAAGATGTTCCGGAAAACAACACAAAATGTACCACGCTGCCGCAGGCGAAGCCGGCGTTTGGGTCTGACAGCGGGCCGGAACAGGCTTCCACCGCGTACGTCCTGTCAATGACACGACGTACGCGGTCGTTGACCCGACAGGAGATTCCGCCTCCGGCAGGGCGGAAGAAACCA
>CAKZQX010000156.1 GCA_937141995.1 uncultured Chloroflexaceae bacterium
AAACTGCGCAATAGCCGGCGCAGGAGTTGCCGTCGGCTCGCGTGGCCGGTTAGTCGCAGTTGGCTCAGGTTCCAGAGTCGCCGATGGTTCACCAGTCGGTCTCGTAACGCTGGTTGGTTCGACTGTCGGCTCCGGTTCATCCGTTGGCGCACTGGTTGGTTCCGGCTCATCCGTTGGCACACTGGTTGATTCCGGCTCATCCGTCGGCAGCAGCGGCTCATCGGTTGGGTCCGGTTCATCTATGTCAGTCGTTGGTATGGGGGATGACACACCAGTCGGTACGCTGGTTTGGGCAACCGGTGGTGTTACGGTCGCCAGAACACGCGGTGTTGGCGATGCTGCTGCCGCCGTGCCGGTTGCGTTACCCGTAACCCCGCCACTTGTAGGTGTCAGAGAGGCAATAACGGTTGGAGCGAAAATATCCTGAGTCGCCGTTGCGCGGATGGGCGTTCGAGTCCGACGCACAGGTGTACCGTTTGCGCCATTATCACCCCTGCCGCCGGCAGGGGTGGGGGTTGGAGTTACGGTCGGCGGAGCAACAACCAGTGGTGCCACAGCCGTTACATTTGGCAGCGCGATCGGGGGCCGCGGCTGCCGCTCTTCCTCCATTGCCTCAACTGCACCGGGTCCCAGCGCCGGCAGATCCGGACCCGCCTCCCAGCGGCCATACTCCGGCGTGGCGAGGGATGCCACATTCTTGAAGGGTCGGTTAAATGGTGTCACCAGTTCAAGGGCAATCTGGGCAACACAGCAAACGGCTAACAGTAGCAGCACCAGTGCTGCCAGTGCTAGCAACCGGAGCGAGTCACGACGCTGCGGTTGTTTCTTGTTGGGCGACGGCAAGTGATTGTTCATTGGCTTGAGGAAGTGCTATACTAAATGTGCTACCCTGCCCGAGCGTACTCTCCACCCATACCCGTCCACCCTGACGTTCCACCAGTTGTTTGGTGATCGCCAGGCCGAGACCGCCACCACGCTGCGTTGAGTTATTCCCCTCAACACGCTGGAAGCGGGTAAATAAGCGTCTCTGAATATCCGGGTCAATCCCCGGACCGGTATCCGTAAAATCAATCCGAACCATATTGCCTTGCAGGTATGGTTTGATAGTGACATTCCCACTCGCCGTATACCGTAGCGCATTATCAAGCAGTTGAGTGAACATGACCTTGAGTTGTTCACGGTCAGCCAGCACCTGGGGAACATCCGCGGCGGTATCCGCAATTTGCAGGTCCAACCCTTTCGATGTAAATGATGACCGCAGCGGCGTCAGTGCCATTTCCAAAACCATCAGTGTATCTTGTGGTTGGATTTCGGTAGATAATGTTCCAGACTCGATATTCGCAATCATAATGACATTGTTGACCAGACTGGTCATCTCGGTTGCGCGGGAGCGAACGCTGTCCAGCAATTCCGCCTGATCGGGTGAGAGTTCGCCACCCGTTCCGCGCAGCAGCAGATCGATATAACCGCGAATAACGGTCAGTGGTGTGCGCAATTCATGGGAGATGGTTGCAATAAAATCAGTTTTCGCCTGATCAACCGCAACCTCGGCAGTAATATCATGCAGCACAATAACTTCACCCAGCACATGCCCCTGCTCGGCAATTACCGGGGCATGTGTGCGGCTGACAACCCGGTCGCCAATGCGATAGTGCGGATTCGCCGAAGCCTGTCCAAAGATATCTCGGGCCTGGGCAACCGGCTCAAGCGACAGATCAGCAATGTTGTGGCGGCGGGTACGCCAGTTTTTTAGCTCCAGTAACTGCTCGGCGATAGGATTTGCCAGCATAATCCCACCCTCGGTGTCACAAACAATCACGCCGTCACCGATTGAAGTCAGAATGGCCTGCCGCTCCGTTGCATCCTTCTGCACCCGCATATAGAGAATGGCATTTTGCAAAACGGTAACGCTCATATTGGCAACTGCTGCCAGCACCTGTTCTTCCGCCTCGTCAAATGCCTGAACATCGGCATGCCCCAGGACAAGCATCCCGGACTGGCGGTTGTGCAGCAGCAGCGGCGCAATCAGCAACGTGTTTAGCGCCGTTACGCGGTTAAGCTCCTCCGCCAATAAGTTCGCCTCCGAATCCAGCGTATTGGTGTGCAATACCCGAATGGTGTTCTGCTGCTCCAACTCCCCTGTGATGACCGGATTGGCCGGCAACGGCTGCTGATGTAACTGCTGCAGCGATTCGGCAGCCTCACTGCGCGTATGGTAAAACCAGGTATCATCCTCGCGCAACAGGGCCAGTGCTTCCGTGCCTACTACAAACGAACCGGCGGATGCTGCCGCAACATCAAGCACCTGCCGAATCTCAAGCGTGTTGTTCAGTTCCCGACTGGTCGTATAGAGATGCAGCAAATGCTCGGTCATCTGATTAAATGCCTGGGCCAGCGTACCAAACTCGTTATGCTCAGTGACATGGGTCCGGCGCTCAAGCTGCCCATGGGTTACCGCCTGGGCCGTGGTCACAAGATCCTCCAGCGGATTGGTAATCTGGCGCGCCACTCGATACCCAATGAACACTGCGCCGACCGCCAGCAGCAACGTGGTAAGAATGACGGCATTCCGGCTATCAGACCAGGGCGCGGTGATATAATCCTGCGACAGGCCGATTGAGAAATACCCGACCTGTGTATCACGCACAATGAGCGGCGCATACAAAAACTGGAAGTCCCGCTCACTGAAGCGCACTTCGTTCAGAATGGAACAGGCCAGTTGATCTGTCCGGCCCGGCACCCATCCCAGGGAGGTTTGCGTTTCATCAAAGCAGCGCGCATACTCCTCCGCCGTCTCAAATTGATCGACCAGACGTTGGGGTATGGTTTCATCCATATCCAGGATATGCAGACCCTCGTTCGGAATTACAGTGCTGTCCAGAATAAATCCACTTGTATCGTAAATCGCGCTAACCTCGGACTGGCTCTGGCGCTCCAGCATGGTGAGCAGATTTTCAAGCCGTGTGGCAATCAACAACCCGCCGACCAACTCGCGCTCGTCGGTGTCTGCATCAACCTGATGAACCGGGACGACAGTGAAGAGGTAGTAATCATTTTCGGAGAAGGTGCCCTCGGGCGCGTCCGCTTCCTGGAAGGTAATCAACGCCGCATATTTATCACCAAAATCGTCAGCACCTTTTGCGAGCACTCGCTGGACCGGATCAAGCTGAGACAGATCGGTGTTACCGTGGGAAATCGGTTCACGGCGTTCCGCTTCGGTCAACTCTTCGCCCTCCGCCCGCTCCCAATGCACCAGCGCCTGCCCATTCAGGTCAAAGGCAATTAACCGGTCGATCATGACGTTGTAAATATTATCACGGAGCGTACCGGTGCGAAAGAAGGGTGTGAGCGCTCGTTTCAGGCCTGCTTCGTTTTCGGCCTGAAATGCCTCCGCCACTGCCGGGGCATTTTGTTCGGGATTCCCCGGTGCAAAAGCGACGACATACAGGAAATCCAGGTTATTTTGCTCCTGCCGGGATAGACCGTCGGCAAAGCTACGCCCAACCTGCCCCAACTGGTTACTAAACCGCTCTTGCAGCGAACCAGCCACCAGGAAGATCGCAATACCCGCCCCGACCAGCATGACCAGGATCATCAGCAAGAGATAGGGCAGGATGATTTTATATTTAATCTGTGAGTGATATATTCGAAGCAGTTGCTGCATCGATAATCCTGCTTCCGTGTGAAAGGCATGTTTGACAACGATAGCGGAACACCGGAGACATACCCATATCCTCTCGTCCGCTGTAACCGTACCGGCACGGGCATCACACAGGCATCCTATACCGTTTCGTACATGGGTGTCGGGTCAGTAACACCGCGTAGCAGGTATTCCGGTGGGCAAATCGCTTTACACAATGTCGTAGACAACTTTCTGCCTGCACTCATTATATTACACGTGAAGGCCGAATCAAGTGAGTGGTTGAAAATTTCATTACAATAAATGCATGAAATCCTTTTCCGAAATATTCACAATAGTCACGGTCATTCGGTAAAAAAAAGTGGTTCTTATGCCTCGAATTGCTCTTGATAGTTATTCAGTGGTAATGCCAGAGCAAACGTACTCCCCATACCTTCGGCACTTTCAAGCCAGATCTGACCGCTATGGGCTTCAACGGCAAGTTTACAAAAAGTTAATCCAAGGCCTGTGCCACGCACTTTTCGCCCCCGCACCTGTCCAAACTTCTCAAAGATGCGCTCGTGGTACTGCGCGGGAATACCCGGCTCCTGACCCCGCACCCAGAGCAGCAGCCACTCGCCTTCCGCCA
>CAKZQX010000157.1 GCA_937141995.1 uncultured Chloroflexaceae bacterium
CTCCTGAGCGGCGATGATCGGGATTGAAAATTCAGCGTTCAGTAGCCGGTGGATGCCTGCCGGGGCAGCGGTATCCTGCTGGGAACGCCTGATCCGGCTGAAGCCGGGACTCCTGAGTTGTTTCGCATGAACCATTGAATCTACTCCTCCGTTACACTCGCTCTACTTCAAGAGAGGGAAAGAGAGCTGATGGTCTGGTTTAAAGCATTTCTTATCACCAGTATCCTGTTTCTATTCCTGGCCGGCTGTAACACAACCAGTACGCCCGATCCTGAAGCAATAGTTATTCCGACCGCGACGCCGACGACCGTTCCCCCCACGCCGGACAAGCCAACCTATACGGTCAGGCAGGGGGCTATGATCGATGAACTGGAACTGAGTGGGCGTGTCACTGCTGCACGCAATCAGGATGTCTTCTTCAAGCAGGATGGGTTTCTGGAGCAGGTAGTGGTGCAGCGGGGTGATATCGTTGCGGAGGGGCAACTGCTGGCGCAGATTGATCCCGGCTCGCTGCCTCAAGAACTGAGTGATGCCCAGTCGGAACTTGGAGATATCCAGGCAATGATCAGCCATAGCGCGCAGGAACGGCAACTGGAACTGCGCAATGCTCAACTTGCTCTGGAAGACGCCCAGGGAGAACTGGCCGCTGTGCAGCAACCGGCCGGCGAGACCGAGATTAGTGCTGCGCGGTTGGCGATTGAGCAGGCCGAGATCAACCTGGAGGACGTACGCCGGAGTGTCTCTACTGCCAAGACATCGGCGCAACTGGCGCTGGATCAGGCTGCTAACGCGGTGCGCAATCGTCAGGATGAGTATAGCGATATCTATCACGACACCTCGTACCAGACCCAGGAAGATAAAGAGCAAGATCTGGAGCGTGCCCGGCGCGCGATCCAGGATGCCGAGGCCAATATGGCGCAGGCCGATCGGGCCTTTGAAGCGGCGCGCGAGGCTGAAGTCACCTCCATCCGCAAAGCTGAGCAGGATCTGGCGGCGGCTGAGTTAAAACTGGAGCAACTGCTGGCCCCACCGGACCCGCTGGAAGTTGCCGCAGCCCAGCGGGCTGTTCAGCAAGCCCGCGTGCGACTGGAAGAGGTCAGCCTGTCCGGCCAAGATCCGATGCAGGCGCAGCGCGCTAACCAGATCCGGCGCAGAATCGGTAAGATCCAGCAGCAGTTGGAGGAGTACCGGCTCTATGCACCCTTTGGGGGCGAGGTGGCTGAGGTGATTGCCCGTGCCGGGGATCAGGTACCGGCCTACTCGCCGGTGGTGAATATTATGGATCCCTCCGATCTGGCGGTGGCGGTGAGTGATTTTCTGAGTAGTGACCTGGATAAGATCACGATTGGTCAGGAGGTTACGCTGACCTTTGACCGCTACCCGGATCAACCCGTTCCGGGTCGGGTAACGCGCCTGCCCGCCGCCCAACTGGGGAGCGGCAGCGATGATGCAACGGTGCAGCGTGATCCGAACCTCTGGATTGACTTTGACCAGGGCGATCTGGAACTGGACATTGGCGATCTGGCGGATGTCCATATGATCTTTGCCGAGCGTTCCGATGCGCTCTGGTTGCCGTCCCAGGCGGTGCGCTCGTTTGATGATGACTACTTTGTGGTTGTTCGTGACGGTGACGAGGAGCGCCGGGTTGATGTGCGCGTCGGTATTATCAACGACGGCAAGATGGAGATTATCGAAGGGCTCTCCGAGGGTGATCTGGTTGTCGGACCGTGATCGTTTGAACGTTGGCACGTTAACAGGTTAGCAGGTTAGCAGGTTGGAACGTCGGCGTGTAGGAGGTATGGTGATGCCTGCACCATTTCCGGGCATGGATCCCTATCTGGAACATCCTGATCTCTGGCCCGAAGTGCATCACCGCCTGATAACGGCTATTGCCGATGCGCTGGCTCCGCAGGTGCGCCCCAAGTATCGGGTGGCGATTGAGAAACGTACCTATCTGCTTGATGCTGAAGATGTTGTCTGGGTGGGCGTGCCGGATGTGACTGTCGGTGTCGGCAAAGCGGCTTCTGACGTGTTGCCGCATACTCCGTCTTCGCCGGAGCATCAACCGCTCACGGTAACGGTGCCCATGCCGGAGGAAGTACGTGAAAGCTTCTTGGAAATCAGGGAGATAGCTACCGGCGAGGTTGTCACCGTTATTAAGTTGCTCTGCCCCAGCAATAAACGTGCTGGTGAAGGTCGGCGGGTCTATGAACTCAAGCGCCGCCATGTGCTGAGCAGTCTGACACATCTGGTTGAGATTAATCTTCTGAGAGCGGGAGCAGCCTTGCCACTTACAGGTGATACGGTGCAGGCAGATTATCGTATTCTGGTGAGCCGTAGCGACGAACGTCCCCGGGCGCAGTTGTATGCATTCCAGTTGCCCGATGCGATTCCGGTATTTCCGCTGCCCCTGCCGGCAGGCGCTGCCCAACCCCAGGTGGATATCCAGAGGTTGCTTGGTGAAGTGTATGAGCGTGCCGGATTCGATCTGGTGCTGGATTATGGGCGCGAGCCGGTGCCGGCTTTACATCCGGAGAACTATGCCTGGGCTGATGCACTGCTACGTGAAAAGGGATTGCGTGCGTAGTACTGTTGATAGGTTAGCACGTTGACAGGTTGACACGTTAGCACGTTGATACGCTTTGATGTGACAAGCAATCTGTGTGAGCAACTGATGTCTTCTGAACAGAGCGGACCAGGAAGCGATACAAACCAAAAGCTGGGGCCCTTGCCGCCCGAAGAGTGGCCGGATGTCGAGCACCTGGTGACTGAGGACGACACGCCGGTAGATATCTTCTCCAGCAAGCAGCAGCGGTTGCTGGTTGAGCCGCTCTATACCTCCTGGGATGGTCCCGGAAATGGTCGCCGATTTCTCGCAATGTCGAATATTGGCCTGTTCTATAAGAGAAACGTTGCACGTTGTAACGTTTAACGTTTGAACGTTCAAACGCAAAAACCAATGTGCGGAATTGCCGGTATTATCCTGAATCCTAATCGATCTCTACCCGATATGCAGCACCGCCTCCAGGCAATGTGCGATGCGATGGCTCATCGTGGCCCCGATGACTCCGGGTTGTATCTATCGCCCGATGAGCGCGTAGGATTGGTAAACTGCCGTCTCGCCATCCGCGATCTCTCGCCCTCCGGCCATATGCCGATGGAATCAGCCGATGGGAGCACCTGGATTACCTACAATGGCGAGGTCTATAACGCTGATGCATTGCGCGACACCTTGACCGACCAGGGCTATCGCTTTCGCTCAACCAGCGATACTGAAGTTCTGCTGTATGGCTATCAGGTCTGGGGCGCGGCGGTTCTCGATCTTCTGCGAGGCA
>CAKZQX010000158.1 GCA_937141995.1 uncultured Chloroflexaceae bacterium
AGACCTGCCGGCACGATCACGATCACGATCATAGCCATGTTCACTCGCCGCCCGATACCCCGCCCGCCGGCGCAACCCGGCGCGTGCTGACCCACGCCCGCAGCGAGTTCTTTGAGATGGGCCGCTTTCTAATCATTGGGGCGCTGCTGGCGGCGGCACTGCAGACGTTTATCCCGCAGCAGGCGCTGCTGGCGCTCGGCAATGGACCGGTCATATCGGTGCTAGTGATGATGGGGCTGGCGGTGCTGCTCTCGGTCTGCTCAACCGTAGACTCGTTTATCGCCCTATCGTTTATCAACACTTTCACCCCCGGGTCGATCCTGGCGTTCCTGGTGTTCGGCCCGATGATCGATATCAAAAGTACCTTGATGCTGACTACTACCTTTCGCCGCCGCATTGTCGCGGTGATTGCGCTGCTCTGCTTTCAACTGGCGCTGCTGGCTGGTCTGCTCGTTAACTTTTTTGGCTGATAGGCTGATCTGTTGCAATAGCTCTGGAGTAAGCGATGACTCAACCTTTGTCATCACAACCCCCATCAACGCCGACGCCGGCGGCGCAGATGCGCCCAAACTACCTGGTACTGCTTGAGGTGCTGCTGCTGAGCGGTACGGGAGCGCTGCTGACCATGAAGTGGTTGCGGGGAGCACTCGATTTTTATATTCACCCGCGCTACACCGGCCTGGTGCTGCTGGCCGCGCTGGTGCTGGTGCTGATGGGGGGCGCACGCCTGCGCGACCTCTTTACGCCGCAACCCGCGCAACGCCTCTCCGGGCTGCATCTGCTGCTGGCGCTGCCGCTGCTGCTGGGCCTGCTGGTGCCCGCCCGCCCGCTCGGCGCGGAGACACTCGCCGGGCGCGGGCTGGATCTGACGAATGTGCCCCTCAGCACCCAGCCGGCAACCGGCGATCCGGCAGAGTGGAACCTGTTGCAGTGGGCAACTGCACTGACGGTGGAGGGCGACGAACTGCAGGGCGAAGCGGTTGATGTCGTGGGCTTTGTCTTTCACGATGAGCGCCTGAGCCGCGATGCCTTCTACGCCGCTCGCTATGTTGTCACCTGCTGCGCAGCCGATGCGGCCGCCGCCGGGCTGCCGGTCCTCTGGGAAGGCGGCAACAATCTGCCTGCCGATACCTGGGTGCGGGTGCAGGGCACGCTGGATCTGGTGACGCTGAACGGGACGCGTGTCCCGGCGATTGCCGCAACCAGTGTCGCGCCGGTCGATCAACCTGAGTTTCCCTATCTCTTCCCCTGATTGCCTATGTCGTACAGCGTTCGTATTGCCGCTTTTTCGCTGCTGCTGGTTCTGCTGACCGCGCTGGTCATCTGGCGCGGCGCGGCGGCGCGGGAGGTGTCCGTGCTGACCCAATCGCCCACGGGTGAAGTGGTCGCCGTCGGCACGCCGATCCGCATTATCTTCTCGCAGCCGGTTGATCAGCGCTCGGTCGAGGAGCGCTTCACGCTCACGCCGGAGACAACCGGGAGCTTCTTCTGGGATGGGCAGAGCGTCACATTTCAGCCGGATCAGCCGTTGCGCGCCGGGACCAGCTACCGCGTGAGTTTGCAGCCGGGGATTGCCGACCGGGCCGCCCGCACAACTACGCAACAACCGCTGGGCTGGACGTTCCGCACCCGCAACCCGCGCCTGCTGCTGCTACGCCACACGCCGGACGGCACGAGCATCCTGCTACTGGGTGAAGCCGACGGCAGCAACCCACGGGAACGGGAGATCCTGCGCGAACCGGACGGGATTGTGGATATGATCGCTGCCCCGGATGGTAGTCAGGCCATTCTGGTGGTGCCACGCACGGCGGAGCGCATGGCGCTGCTGCGGGTTGATCTGCAGGATGGCCGGCCCCGTCCGCTGGTGGACACCCCCGACCTGAGCGCCGCTACGCCGGCCTGGTCGCCCAATGGCAATCTGATCGCCTTTGAGCAGCGCCCGCTGTCGGCGGGAACGATGGGCGATCCGGCGGTCTGGCTGGCGCAGCCGGATGGTACCTCGTTTGGGCCGGTCACGGAACCCGGCCAGATCGGAACAGCGCCGGTCTGGTCGCCGGACAGTCGCAGGCTGGCATTTCACGATGCGGCTACCGGCAGTGTCACCGTCTACAACTTCACCAGCACATTTCAGATCTTCCCCGACAGCCGCGACATACCCGTTACCTGGGCGGCTGACAGCAGCGCGCTGCTCTACGTCGGCGACGTGGCGGGGCGGCTCCGGCGGGCCAATCTGGAAACGGGGGAGACCACCGGGTTGCCGGACGAGGCGGTTGCGCCGGTCAGCGCGGTAGCCTGGTCGCCGGATGGCGCATGGCTGGCCCTGGTGCAGGGCGAGAATCCCGGGGCGGCGGGCCGGCTCTGGCTGCTGCGCCCCGATGGGAGCGAACAACAACAACTTTCCGGACCCGCTGCTGCCACCGACAGCGGGCCGGTCTGGTCGCCGGACAGCCGGCAACTGGCCTTCCTGCGCGACGATGGCAGCGGTACGCAGGCGGCCTGGCTGCTTGATCTGGACACGGACGCGCCACGGCAGGTAGCCACAGATGTGGCCCGGGTGGTGTGGCTGCCGTAATAGATGCCTGCGCATCATGCCGCACCACCCACACCGGACGGTAGCCATCGTGATCACGTCCATACCACTCGACCATCAGGTCTGCGTACCAGTCGTGTCCGCTATGCGCAATGCCGCATAGTCCAGCGGGCGCACCTCCGCCAACCAGGACACCTGGTCGCCCGGTGTTCAATCACCTCGCTTTTGTGCGACGTAGTAGCCGTAGCTGACGAACATCCGGTTCCGCTCATACAGATCAATTTCAACTTCCTCAGCGGCAACGATGGCTTTGGCAGCATCTGAGTGACCATGTGCGGCGAGAAACCCACTGAACCGTTGCTGCATTGGCCGGTAGTAGTTGTCGCGCCAACAATACGCGGGAAGCACAAAGTATCCCACTGGTGAGAAGCCCTGATTCTCCAAAGTCGCCATCTTCGCTGAGGCGGTATCGACGTGGCTATATTCATTGTCCCAGTGCGCTTGCAGGTCAGCAGGACGATCACGCGTCAGCCATGTAAGTTCTGAAACCGCCAGTATCCCACCCGGTTTAAGAAACGGGTTCCATGCGGTAATTCCGGCTTCAAAGCCCATATTGTAGATTGCGCCTTCGGACCAGATGGCATCCAGTTCCCCATCCTTGAAGGAGAGCGCATCCATGGATTGCGCAAGTGTCGTAATCCGATCCGCAACACCGGCATTTGCAGCGGCACGCTCTAGCTCTGTCAAGAACTCCGGCAGGAAATCAACAGCGGTGATGTGTGCATCGAGTTCGTTTGCCAGTACAAGCGTCGAAGCACCGGTTCCGCATCCAATATCGGCAATCTTGAGATTAGGTTTTCCTTTGAGCCTGGAGAATGTAAC
>CAKZQX010000159.1 GCA_937141995.1 uncultured Chloroflexaceae bacterium
ATTTTGAAGATAACCAGCGGGCCCTGCTCTTTTTTGCGCTGGGCATTGCCGTTGCTCGCAAGCTGCGCCTCGTCTGTCTTATTCTCTGTGATGAGTTGCAACTGGGCGATCAGGTCGGTGGCACCCGCAGTTTTCTCGAAATGTGTCGCAATCTCGATATTCCCTACAACATTATTGACATTGCCGCGCTGCGGTAGCGCCGGCATGCGGATCGGAGTGGATACGGTCTATGGGCACGCCGACAACAGCAATTCAAGCCTATTTTAGCCATAGCTATCGCGCTGAAGACCGGAATGTCAACCTGTTCTTCTGGCGGCTCTTTAGCGAGCAGGGCTTTTTCTTCACGGTGGACCCCAAGTCGAGCCGGACGTTTGTACCGCACCTGGAGCGGATGATTCAGTTGAGCGACTGCTTTATCGCCGTCGTCACGCGCCGGTTGGAGCTGGTCACGTCCATCGGCCGGGTGATGCTGCCCCAACCACAGGTGGTCTGGAACCACTCGCCCTACATTCAGTTTGAGAACCGGCTGGTTTTCCGATCGGGCAAGCCGCGCCTGATCTTTGTGGAGAGCGGTCTGGATGCCAACCTGTTTGGTTCACCCGAAGAGGTTTATGTCTTTGACCGCGATATCCTGGATAAGCGCGAGCCGCTCTACCAGTTGCGCGTGCAGGAGTTTGCCGCCACGGTGCAGGATTACAAAAAGTATACCGACCGACTGCTGCCACCCTCGCGCAAGGCGGGCATTCTGATCGATACGGCGCGAGCCGGCAGTGCCTATGCGCCCGAGGTTGTCGATCTGATTAAAGATGCGTTGCGGGCGGGCGGCTACATGGCAACGCTGATCTCCCCGCATGTAACCGATGATCAGCAGTTTATTCGGGAACTGGCCGATCTGGAACTGGTGGTATCCGAGATCCGGCGGCCCTTTGTGACAACAACCGCGCTGGCCTTTGCGCATGCCCGGTTTATCCCCAATATTCGCCTCTGCCGCCTGAAACCGGGTGAGAGTCGCACCGATATTCAGTTACCCGATTTTCTCAATGGCTATACCGTTGGCGACATTGATCCGCTTAGCGCCTGGCATACGCTGGATGAACTGGCACTGGAGATTGTGCAGCATGTGCAAAAATTCCAGCAGACGCGCACGCTGCTCGACTCCTTCGATGCCGGGCGGCGCTACTTTTTGAGTGCCGGCCGCCGCCGCGCCAAGGTGTTTGTCAGCAATGCACATACCCTGAATGATCTGGCAATCGGGCTGATCAAGGGCTTCCAGACAGTCAACGTGCAGTTCTTTCACTATCAGGCCACCCTGAGTATCGGCTCGGCCTGGCAGCATGAACTCAACCGTGAACTGAGTGAGTGTGAGGTGTTTATTGCGCTGATCAGCGAGGAGTATCATACCAGCAAATGGTGCCAGTATGAGCTTGAGAATGCGTTCGAGCGCTGGAAAAACAAGCAGGTGGTGATTTTACCCTACCTGGTCACCCAGGCCCGCCTGCCCGAATTGATTCGGGATCATATTCAGTGCGCATTTATGTACTCCATGCAGCCGGATGAAATTGTACGCACAATTGTCGATACTGTTGATAAATATCTCACCGAAATTGAACAGACGCCCGCTGTCATCCGTGATCGCGTCGGCGCATTTGAGCATGCACTCGACCGCACCGCTATTCAGTCGGCCTCCCTCAACGTTGTCGAAGTGGTGGACGAGGCCGTCACCACACTGTCACAGGCGCTGGATATCGCGCCGGAGCGTCAGTCCGCGCCCGAACTGCTCAACGGCATGTGCCGGCTGGATGTGCGGTTGCAGCGAATCCTGGGCGATCTGCCGAACTTCCCGGAAGTGGTGCCCTTCTTCTTCTTCCGCGCCTCCCAGTTGGAGCAGCACGATATCGATGCGCTCAAGCGGTTGCTGGCGGGGCAACCCACCCGTGTGGCGCTGATCGTGGCACCCATTGAGGCCGATACCCTCCCGCGCACGCGCCAGGCGCTCGATAGCGCAATTCGCCAGGTGCATGCCTGTGACGCTGTTGTGCTGAGTCATGGCGACCTCAAAACTATTGTCCGCGATCCGTCGCCCAACGCCGCATTCCGCCGCGCGCTGCTGGCCCAGGTTAACATCCTGAACTATGCGCCCTTCGTGGTCACCGGCGCAACGCCCGACCATATCTTCTTTGGGCGTGAGGCCGAGTTGCGCACCGTCTGTGAGCATGCGCAGGTGGCCTCCTTCGCCGTCATCGGTGGGCGGCGGGTGGGCAAAACCTCGCTGCTGGGGCGGCTGCACCGCGTGCGCCTGTCGGCAGTGGGCTTTCGCACGCTCTACCACGACTGTGCGACGACGCCGACCTACGCCACCTTTTTGCAGACGCCGATCCGCGACTGGCGGCCGGATGCCCCCCTCAACGCCGAGCTAACCTTTGGCGATCTGGTGCAGAATCAGCAGCAGCGGCAGCATCTGCCGCTGGAGCGCCCGCTGGTGCTGCTGCTGGACGAGGTTGACAAGCTGATTCCCGACGACCGGAGCAACAACTGGCAACTCTTCAATGCCCTGCGTGCGCTGGCAAACTCCGGGCGCATCCATGTGGTACTGGGTGGTGAACGGGTGCTGCGCGATGCGCTCCGCGATGCCTCCAGTCCCCTTTTCAACTTTGCCAACGAGATGCTGATTGGTCGGCTGGACTTGCGCGCCGCCGAGGAGTTGATCACCCAGCCGATCCGCCAGTTGGAGATTGAACTGCTGGATCTGCCCGGCATTGTGCGCCGCATCTACGATTTTACCTCCGGGCATCCCAATATCATCCAGCGGCTCTGCCGCCGCCTGATCGAGCCGATCAATACCGCGGCCATCCGCCAGATCTCGCTGGAGGGCGTGAACAGCGTACTCGAAGACCCGGACTTTATCCGGCGTGATTTTCTGGAGACCTACTTCTCGCGGGCATCGGCGCTGGAACATCTCTGCGCGCTGGTGATGGCGGCGGATAGCGACCGGCGCACCCTCTCCACGGTGCATGCAGCGCTGCTGGAGCGCGGCATCGATGCCCGGCTCAACCAGGTCGACTCGGCATTGGAACGGCTGGTCGATCTGCGCAATATCCTGCTGCGCACCGCCGGCGGCTATGACTTTGCCGTCAGCGCTTTCCCGCTGATTATCGCCCGGAGTCGTCGGCTGCACGACTGGATCAACCTGCGGCGCGAGGTGTTTGCGCATGCGGGCGATATCGCCCCGGAAACCGCCCCGCCTGAATTGCAAGGGAGACTATGGTGACGACATCTAACGTTTACTTTTACACCAGCGGCGCGCTGCCCAGAGATTACCCCGGCTACATCTCCCGCCCGGCCGACTATGCTGCCTGGCGCGCGCTGCAGCAGGGCAAGTTGATCTACACCATCGCGCCCCGGCAGGTGGGCAAAACCTCGCTGCTCAAGCGGCTGGCGGCCCGGTTAAGCGACCAGGGCTGGTGCTGCTGCCAGGTTGATCTGGCGACCTTCGGCAACCTGGAGCGCGCGCACTGGTTCCAGCGCATTGGCGAGCGGATTGCGCAGGCATGCCACGCAACGGCGGCGATTGCCGACCTGGATGGCCTGGTCGATCAGCAGGCGTTCCGCACCTTTCTGCTGGACACCATCGGACTGCGCAATCCGGCAGCCCCGGCGCGGCTGGCCCTCTTCTTTGACGAGGTCGAAGGGCTGCGCGGGATGGAGTTCTCGGACGACTTTTTAATGACACTGCGCGATCTCTACCAACACCGCGAAGACTATCCGGGACACCTGCTGATCAGCTTTGCCGGGGCGGTCGATCCGCAGGCGCTGATCAAAGACCAGAGCATCTCGCCCTTCAATATCGCCGAAGAGATCACGCTCAACGACTTTACCGCCGCCGAGACGCAGCAGTTGACCGGGTACCTGGAGCAGATGAACCTGCCGGTGGAGGCGGCGGTCCACGCGCAGCTCTATGCCTGGACCGGCGGGCACCCCTACCTGACGCAACGCCTGTGCGAGATTATCACAACCTGGGCCGATACCCGCGCGATCTCCCGGATCACGCCGGAAGTGGTTGACCGGGCCGTGCAGACCGGGCTGCTGGCTCCCCGCAGCCGTGACAAAAATATCAAGCATGTTGAGAGCAAGCTCTACGAACTGTTGAGTGAGTCGCCCCGGCCACTCGATGCGCCGGCGCAAAAGCTCTGGCAGCGGCTGCGGCTGGGTGAGCCGGTCTACTCGACCGAGCCGGGATTCTATGCGCTCTACCTGACGGGCGCAGTCGCCGAGGCGTCCGATGGACAGATTCAACTGCGTAACCGGATCTACCGCGTGGCGCTGGGGTTAGATGAAGTTGACGGTAGGGGGACAGAACCCGGCGGCGCTCTGCCCATATCCACACCTGTGTTAAACCCAGGCCGGGCCTGGGCGCTGCTGGTGGGCATCAACTGCTACGACGATGCCTTTATCGCTGATCTGCAGGTCTGTGTGGACGATGTCACCGCAGTGCAGCAGGCGCTGGCGGAGAGCTACCAGGTGGCCCGGCTGCTGACCGATGCCACCCCGGCCACGCCACCGACGCGGGCCAACATCCTGAGTAGTCTGGCAAATATTGCCCAGGCCGCCGCTGAAGAAGATGTGCTGCTCTTCTACTTCAGTGGGCATGGCCTGGCCGAGGGCGGCGAAAGCTATCTGCTGCCGTGTGACCCCCGCCTGTCGGCGCTCCGGCATACGGCGGTGGCAATGCAGGATCTGCGCGACCTGCTGGAACAGTCCCCGGCCCGCGCCCGGGTTGTCATTATCGACGCCTGCCACTCCGGGGCGGCTATCGGGAAAGCGCCCCCAACCATGACGCCCGAGTTTATCCAGCGGGTTTTTGCGGAGGCGGAAGGGATGGCGGTGCTGGCCTCCTGCAAGCAGGGACAGCGCTCCTGGGAGTGGCCCGACCAGGGACGTAGCGTGTTTACCTACTACCTGCTGGAAGCCCTGCGCGGCCAGGCCGACCATGATCGTAAGGGCTTTGTCACCGTCAGTGATGCCGGCCGCTATGTTGCCGACCGGGTCAAGCACTGGTCGGTTGAACATAGCGTCCTGCAGACGCCGACGTTGCAGTACACCGTGGCGGGTGATATCGTGCTCTGCCGGGTTGCGCAGTTTGAACATTAAATCCGGATATCACTGGATGGGAGTCCTGGCTTATGCAGTTTGAATTTTTCATCCAGATATCGCCGCTCAGGAGTCCCGGCTTCAGCCGGATCAGGCGTTCCCGGC
>CAKZQX010000160.1 GCA_937141995.1 uncultured Chloroflexaceae bacterium
CCGGTGTGTGGCCGGAACCGGCTGACGCCGGGACGCCTGGGGCGCTGTCCGGTGTCGTAGGGCACCCGGCATGCCGTGTGACCGACGCGCATCATCTTTTCAGACAGTCTCGCACAAAAACATTCACAACGTGAATGTTTTTGTGAAAAAGAAAAGGAATCTTCCGTCCTGTCGCAGGCGAAGCTTCTTTTTGGGTGAGCAACCGCGTAACTCGTGTTGTTGAGAAATGGCCTCAACCGTGCATACACACCGGCTTAACCATCAAGTACCGCCAGCGCCTGCTCAACCTGATCGGCCGGCAGCCCCACTGCCTGCAGGTTCCAGCGGGCCAGTTGGCGGCCAATCATCGCCGGATCGCCCGGTATATGCTGTGTGATTACTCCCTCCAGAACATTAAAGATGGCTCCCTGCCAGGCATACGCGGCAAAGGTTGGCCCACCCGCGCCGCATAACTCCGGATGCGCCCCGAAGAAACGCTGAACACGGTCAGTAAAATGGTTCAGCGCCACCGCGCGAAAGGCCGGTTGATTGGCCTCCACCAGGATTACCCCCGCCAGATCGCCCCGCTCGAGCAGTGCGGTCACACCCGTATAGACCGCAACCGCCAGTTGCGCCGGACCCGGCGGCACCTGCGCCAGCGCCGCATCGACGGCCCGCCCAATCTCCGCGCTGATCTCTTCAAGCAGTGCCAGGAAGAGCGCGGCCTTATCGGGAAAGTAGAAGTAGCAGTTGCCAACCGAGGTTCCGGCTTCTCGCACGATCTGTTGGACTGTTGTGGCCGCGTAGCCGTTGGCGGCGATAAGCCGGGCCGCGGCTGCCAGGATGCCGGCGCGCATCTCCGCTTTGCGGCGCGCAACATCGGCCGGGGTGCGGTAGGGCATCGTCTCCTCCCGATCGGCGCGTCAGACCCGCGCCAGGTGGGTATGCTTAAACCCGTCGCGGTATTTTAGCCCAAAGCCCAGGGCGCGGTCCAGCGCGATATGGGCCAGCCAGATCAGCGCTAACGCAACCGGCAGGGTTGATCCACCGGCAAGCAGTCCCACAATGGCCAACCCGGCGGGAAGCGTGTAGTTGTGCAGCAGATTATACGCCGGCGCGCCGATCCGGTTGCCGGCGAGGTAGCCCAGCATTGCCAGGTCCGGCACCAGAAACATAATCCCGAACAGGAGCCGGCTTGCGCCCAGGTGCCGGTAGAGCAGCAGGTTTACCAGGAGCAGGGCCAGCGCTTCAACCCGCAGCAGAACGGCGGGACGATCCAGGGGGACGGTCATTGGTATTTTTCCTCCGCAGCATCAACAGAATGATGTTCTATGTTTGAAGTATAGAATGACGTTCTGCTTTTGTCGAACAGCTTGAGGCGGAGGTGCGCATGCGGCTTTGGGCGGAGCGGTGCCCGGGCAGGAGCCGGCAAGAAAGTATCGCCTGCGCTAACCATCGTTCTCATCAGATGTATGCGCGTGCTCTCGGATAGCCTGGATCAACTCCTCCTTCTGCATAGTTATCTGTAGCCATTGGGCAACTTTCTAGCCCGTGTGGGGCGAGGAAGTGAGTGTACGCTGTGGTCGAGGCTGCAAGCTGTGGGCCAGAGGTGAATGTTCTGACGGTATCAAGCATGCCCACGGATAAGGATGCTTATCGGCTCTCGGTTGTCCGAAGAGGTTCCGCATCCGCCGCCGGGGCGATGCGCGTCTGGCCTCTGGATGAGAAAATTTTGAGAAAACGGCGCAAGCGTCGGTCAGTCTACCGGATTTCAGGGACAATGGTAGGAAAGCAACCGTGTGTATCTGGTATAGTAGGTCATAAGCTGGAGGAAACATATATTATGCCTACACCAACATCACCCTACTCAGCGGTGACCTGGTCTGCGCAAGCGCCGGGAGCAACTGAGGCCGCCGCCCAACTGGCGACGTTGACGCAGATTAATATTGATGAGTTTTTGGCGGCGTTGGGACTGATCGGCCTGCTCCCCACGCATCCGGGCCGCCGGCTGATCGAGTGGGTCTGCCGCCGACCCGCGCAGCATTTTGCCCGGCGCATCCTGGCCTATGACAATCTCGTGGGCGCGGCGGGATTGCAGGCCGGCGGAACATGGGCTTTGCATCACTGCATTCGCCGTCTGGAGGTGCAGGGGCAGGCGCATATTCCGCGCCAGGGCGCGCTGCTGGTGGTCGCCAACCATCCTGGCCTCTACGATGCGCTGGCGCTGTTTGCCTCTCTCCCGCGCAATGACTTGCGCATCGTGGCCGCCGAGCGCCCCTTCTGGCAGGCGCTGCCCCACACGGAGCGCCACCTCTTCTATGTGCAACAGACGAGCAGCCAGCTTAAACTGGTGCGGCAGGTGGCCCAACATCTGC
>CAKZQX010000161.1 GCA_937141995.1 uncultured Chloroflexaceae bacterium
TCACCGTCACCGAAACTGCCGTCACCGAGCGCCAGCGGGAAGGTCGCGGACGGCCCGGTGCCACCACGCCCGTCACCGAGGTGACGCGCTGGCAGGTGCATCTCACGGTCACACGCCAGACGACGGCCATTGCGCAGGAGGAACGGGTCGCCGGATGGCGGGTGTATGCCACCAATACGCGCCAGAACCAATTGACCCACGCGCAGGCCCTGGCGCACTATCGGGCGCAGTGGATTGCCGAACACGGCTTCCACCGCCTCAAGGACGGGGCCATTCCGACGCTGCCGTTGCTGATCCGCATCCCGAAGCGGATTGTCGGGTTGCTGGTGGTGCTGCTGTTGGCGTTGCAGGTGCTCACGCTGCTGGAACTGGTGGCGCGGCGCAGCCTCGCGGAGCGCCGGGAGGAACTCGCCGGATTGGTGCCGGGCAATCCGAAGATGAAAACCGCTCGCCCAACCACCGAGCGCCTGCTGGCGGCCTTCACGAATCTGCATCTGCTGGTACAGCGTACCGGCGACCAGGTGCAGACCCGGTTGGTCGAATCGTTGTCGCCCCTGCAACAGACTATCCTGGAATTGCTGCATCTCGACTCATCCTGTTACGATCTCACAAGAACCGTATCTTTGCCAGCGCCGGATGGCCCTGGCTGACGAAAAATCGAAAACCTGCGGATCACTCGCGAAAGGTGCGTGATCATGGCCTTTACCCTGGTAGCAGACAACTTTCAAGAACGACTGAACAACCAACTTATCACATCGACAGATAGTGCCAAAGAGATACTGGTTGATAGAACAACAGAAAACCGACAGTTTCTGCTCCAGATTGCCCTCGCTTCTGCTAATCCGCACAATGGCGCACCTCCTGTCATGGACGCAGTTGTCTATAACGATAGACCTGGTCTTCTCCAGGCACTTGATCCATACTTTCGAGTGGCTCTTCACGACACGGCTTTGGGGATTGACCGCCTTATCGCGTTTGATGCTCACGGTGAAACTCTGATTAATTTTGAAACCCTTCCAGCCACCACAACTATTTCGGCCACATATATTACCAACACACGACAACTGCACCTGGCACAAACCGGGTTGTTTCAATCAATGCGGCAAGATATGCCGGAAGATCCCTCTGGTTTCAGCGTAGGTGAGGTACAAGCCGCCATTTTGGCTCTTCCCAGTGAAACTGACAGCGATGTTTCTTATGTGATACTCGCTATTCCCATCTATGGTAATCAAAGCCCAGATGAACAGCATCAATTTCGAGGTGGTTTGATCATCGCTTCACAGTTAGAGCATCTTCTTGAAGATGCACGTACAACTTGAAGATGCACGTACAACGACATGGTCTGATATTGTGAGTGTTTATGATGAAGATGGTGCTTTGATTGCAACAACCCTGTATCATTCGGAACCGGGCAACGACGTTCCAATCCAGCAAATTGACATTGCACCAGGCGAAGAATTCTCTGGCTCAGATGTACCGATGCTCGACACCAGTATCATCTATGGCCGAGAATATCAAATGGCCTATACACCTATTGACATGCAATCAAATCCAGGAATGGAGGTTCTCGCTGTTGGAATGTCACGCGATTACGTAATCACCGGGTGGGGAGATCAACGCTTCTTTATCATGCTACTGACCCTGCTGTTCATGATTATCATTATCAGTTTCGGTTTTTTTATTGCCCGTTCTCTGTAGTAGGTCAGGGTGGACGTTATTGGTATGCGCTATAAAACCATACATACTTGGCCCGTGAACAACAGGCGAACAGAAAGTGGCGCTAAGAACAAAATGCACAAAGTCTGCCCCTGCGAAGCATCCTGTGCTAATAGCGTTATCACATGAATAAATCCAGAACACCGCATTGCAATAGTGGATTTGTACTTCCATGCGCGATGCGCATGGTGTTCGTTATCAATGGTGTTCGTTATCACAGGAATAATGCAGCTCTCGCTGCAAGGCTACGTACCAAGCTATTCCCAATCCCCTATCTTCCAACGGTTTTTGATCAGCATGGCGAAATGCTGTTTCTGCCAAGGATCGCATTCCAATCGTAAAAACAGGCATTTGGGATTGTGATGGGTTTCCTTAGCGCCACTTTCTGTTCCACTGTTGTTCATGGGCCCTCTTCTCATAATGGAAAATTGACAATGAAGTATGGACAATGAGCTACCGGGTATGTGCATGTGTTTCATTCTCCATTTTCCATGTTCTCTTCTTAATTATTTCAGCGAGCGCTCCGGCGAACGCATTGCGACCGGGTTCACCGGGTCAGCGGTCAATCAGGTGGTACGCACGCGGATGGCGAAGC
>CAKZQX010000162.1 GCA_937141995.1 uncultured Chloroflexaceae bacterium
ATCCCGATAGCAGCCGGCACCAACCAGAGCATCGAGGCAGGGTAGGCCATTGCTGCCCCGCCTGCCATGCTGCCAAACGTGATCAAGAACGCTCCGCGTGCTAACTCTTCGCCAGTGATGAGCATAATGAGCCTCACGACGACAAGGCGTGAACAGACTGCGTTCGTCCACCCCGAAGCAGTCCGATCACGCAGAACACAAACATGGTCACACAGAGGACCATGATCGCCTGGATGAAGATGGATACGAAAAACGTCCAGCCAACACAGACAATAAAATGTGACACCGGGTTGTCTGTCCAGCCGTCAGTCGTGCTCCATGCACGCGGCCAGTCAGTAATGTAGTCAAATACAATACTGGCATGCACGGCGGAGTTGGAGAGCGGATGATTAATACTGGGAAAGACCAGTTCGAGAAAGGTAGGTAACAGCGTGAAACAGGTAGCCAGGAATGCAACGATCACGCTGGCGGCAGCATTGCCCGCATGCCGCTCAAACTGGCGCTGCATCCCATCAAACGCCGGCTCCGCCTGGTCACGCATGCCGGTCATGAAATCCCAGGTAGACGAGAGATCCCACGTCCAGTAGATTGGCAGACAACACAAGAAAATGAGGAGCGACCCAACCAGCAGGGTAAGGGCTACTGCCGGTTCCATGTTTGCACACGCCTGACGCGCTGCCAGCACAATGCCCCGCAGATCCAGCATTGTGCTGATGCACGACCGCCGCTGCGGTTCAACAATAACACTGCGTAGTTCGCCTGCACTCATCCTCATAGTCCTTTCTATTCTATGTAATAATAGGGTGCCAGGGTTTTTGTAGTCCTTCCCTGGCATGCGCCGGGTGTTGAAGGCACCCGGCGTTATTATTCGTCCTCAATCTCCCGTAACTCTGCGTCCACCCCCGGGAGTGCAAAAGCGGCGGCCTGGGCCTGCTCGTATGCCTCACTCCCTAATACCATATCCTCCAGATCAAAGCGCTCATAGTCCTCTGGATGGGTCACAAAGTCGGCTACATCCAGGCAACACATACTCGGCGGATAATGACATCCCTCGCATTGGTGCCGCAGGTAGACAAAGAGCGGTGTTACCCATTCCTCATGCAGGTAACGCTGTTGCGTGTAGCTCCACTCCCCCGCGTTGATCTGGAGCCTGCCCTCCACCGTTGTTCGTACCCCATCAGGCGAATAGATCTGCCAATCATCACGGTCGCGGAGTTTGGCCCAGGTTGTGTAATTCGTCAGTTCCACCGCTTTTTTGATATTCGCCGCATCCGTTATGACATATGCTTTCATACACTAACCTCCTTCTGATCTGATGTTTGCATGCAAACATCCTCCGGCGTGCTAATGTTCACACCGAGCCAGCGTGCGATCCCGTCTACGCCGGTGCGCGCGGACTCCGGCTTTTGCTGTGCGTCGTAGGGAATACTGCGCTCCAAAATGTAGCGTGCAATACGCTGCTGGATCTCATCCGTGCTGGCCGTATCCGGTAAATGCAGTCCCATATGACTGCCAATCCGATGCCAGACCTTCGGATGGCCGGTCTGGATGGCATCCAGGATAGCCGGCAACGCCGGTTTCAGGATTGACTCAGCCTCGGCACGCTGTGACTGTTGCTGCTGCTCTGCCGCACGGTTCTGTTCCGCCTCACGCGCTTTGATGCATGTGCATGACCGCCGTTTCCCGTGATGACACACAATTGCCGCGTGCGGATGCCCGTCAACGATTGGCCGTACCCCCCGGTTTTCCTCCTGGAAGACAAGCCGTAGTTGATCACATCCTCCTCTCTTCAGGATATCCTCCAGGTATGTTTTGTGACCATTGCCCCAGAAGTAATCACACTCGTCCCAGACATCATTCGCTGAACAGTTCCCTGACGGTATCCCTGAATCCGCGCTGGCAGCAGCCAGTATCCTATCCTGGTACGTCGTCGCCTTCAGGCGGTAGCAGTCCCGGTCAGGGCAACGAAGCCCACTCTGATGTTTCACCCGGATGGGGCAGGTTGTACAGGTGGGGGATTGTACATCTGCCACCTGCAGGTCGATCTCGATAAATGGTACCCGGGCGAGGAGGATGGTGCTGTTGCAAATGGCAGTATCGACACTGCGCCGTAATGCGTCACTGCTGCTGGTCGCCGATGAACGGATGATCTGTGATGGTTTGTGAAAATCGAACGTGTCTTCCCCCTCTAGCGCCCGCAGCGCGGGATCTGGTAGGTCAAGCAGTGGCAGCAGGGCCAGCGCCTTGCGTTCGGATAACTCCCCGGTGTGCAACTGTCGCTGCTGCTCGGCCGGCAGCTTCAGCAGGCGCAGCTTGTTCGCCAGCGTGCTGCGATCCAGACCCATCTTTTCGGCTGCCTCGGTTTGCGACCAACCGAAGTCCTGCATAGCGCGCTGAATTGCCTTCGACTGCTCCCAGGCGGTCAGGTCTTTGCGCTGTTGATTCTCGCTCCATGCCATCAGCGCCATGCGCTCATTGTCTAATTCCTTAAACAGCAGCGGCATGTGGGCATACACTGCCGACTCCTGCTCCAGTACACGATAGGCAGCGAGTCGTGTATGTCCAAACGCCTGCTGCGCCCGGGCGCCGGTAGCAATTGCCGCTGCAATATCGAGGTCTGGTGTAAGCGGGAGAGGCGCGCCGCCGGCATCCACCAGGCGGGCGACCGGCGTCTGGAGCAGACCGTTTTGCCGGATATCATCCGCAATTTTGAGGACGTGCGTCATGTCCTCTCCGTGGCGCGGTTGCCAGGGATTCGGGTCGATGCTGCTCAGCGGCACCTGTACCGGCTCAGACTGTTTGCGCGCAAACACCAGCGCGCGGTCGCGCGATTCGCCGGCAGCTTCAGCACAGCGAAAGCAGCGCTTAAAGTCCGGATCGTCCTCCCAGAGGTTATCCGGGTCTTCAACGATTCCGCAGCGGCTGCGCCATCCGGTCTCGGTGCGCTGCCAGTGGTGGTTTTCGCTCCCTTGCATGCCCCACTGCCATACATCCTGTTCGATTTCGGTCTGTGTCACTGGTTCCTCCGTTCTTCCAGCATGCTGATGAACTGCTGGAGTTGGTTGATCGTCTTGACCTCTAACTCTGTCGCCAGTTCTGCCGGTGTTCCCACCTGGCGCAGCAGCTCCCGCGCCCGGTTGACCAGATCGCGCCGCACCCGGATGGTGATATCCTCCCGTGCCGGCAGGACTATCGGGCGTTGTTGGGGCGTGGTCCCTTCTGAGCCGTTGACGCCCTCGACTTCGAGACTCATGTTAGAGGTATATGTCAAAAAGTATGGATCACCTGGATCACCCCCCCTTTTGGCGTGTCCTGATGCTATCGAAGGTGATCCATAACTATGGATCACCTGTGGATCACCTGGATCACTTCGCACTCCGAAGTTTTCAGGTGATCCATGGTGATCCATAGGTGATCCACAATTATCTTGCTTCGATTTCGCGTCCTGATGCGGTAAAGCCGGGGTGATCCACGGTGATCCAGGTGATCCATAGTTTTTACATACTGACTCCTTTTTTTCGGAAACCGACGCATCCTCGGTGGGTTCGTCCTCATCCAGGTGGAGCGCTGCCGGCTTGAGCGCCAGCACCCATTTGGGCGTGTTGCCTTTGTCGGCTCCCTCCCATGTGCGGGACGGGTTGCGCCGGCGAACCGTGAAATCGCCCCGGTTCCCCCGACACGCCAGTAATCCATCAGCCTCAAGCTGCTGGAGGATGGCCGTCTGCGAGAAACTGAGCGGCTGGCGCTGGTCGCTACAGACCCGGTTGACCTCTTTGAACGCCTTCTGCTTGTACACGCCGATGCTGCCGTCTTCACACACGAAGCCCATGACATTGCGGGCCGGCAGGTGATAGTTGCACTGAGCTCTGAACTCGCCAACTTCGCCGGTGCAGTACCAGCCGTCATCGGTGGGTTTCAGTGGTGCATCACAGCGCGGGCAGGTCATCCCGGGATGCTCCAGCGTAAATTCACCGCTCTGGATCAGTTCTGCCAGCACGGTGCAGAAGATGGTTGCCGGGCGACTCTCCTTCTGCCGGGCAACCAGGACATCGGCCAGCAGTCCCCGGGCCTCCAGGTGGGCCGCGTTGAGCGTCTGTGCCTCCGCTGCGGAGATGTAGCCCGCTTCCTGGAGCCAGTGCGAGAGCACCAGCCAGGCAACGCGATTCTGACGCAGACTGCCGGCGGCACGCTTGTGGCCGGGTAACTCGCGGTCATCCGCCCGAATGAGCGCCTGGAGCCGTTCGCGCATCCCGTCCGCGCCGGTGGCGTCCAGGGTGCCTGCCAGCGCCTGCACAAACTGCCGCCAGAAGGCAACCAGGTGGCCCGCTGCACCCGCGCGCTGCAGATCGGCCAGGGCGTCGGGCCGGGTGACGTTCGGGTGCAGTTGCATCGCCATAAGCCGGGCTTCGATGCCATAGTCCCCCACCGAGGGGAGATCTTCGGCGGTGCTGAAGACGATGCAGCGGGCGGGCCGGATGCGGTCAATCTGCTGCGTTTTGGTGCCGCGCGTCCGTCCGGTACTCTCACTGTAGTTGTGCAGGAAGCGCTTAAACTGGTCCGGGTGAATGACGCCCTGCTTGTAGTCGTCAATGAGCAGGGGCATATCCCGGTAGTAGAAAACCAGCATGCCCAACCCGACTGACGTTGCATCCCACTTCGGCACGCTGGCCCCATCTGCCCGCTCTGCCGTGAAGCTCGGTCCATACAACGCCATCACGCCCGCCCGGATCAGCGCGGTCTTGAGCGCGCCGGACTGATGAAACAACCAGACCAGGGAGCGCGCGGTATTGCCGCTGAACCGATGCAGCAGCGGGAGTGTTGCCTGCCCTGCCAGGATGAGCGCCAGCGGTTGCGGGCACAGTTCGCCCCGCAGAAAGCGCAGCCAGGCCGCTGCACCCTCGGCCGCATCCCCTGGTCCACAGAGTGTATAGTGATTGCCGATAGCACTGGGGTCAATCTCGGCACGCACCACCGGCGTGGTGCCCTCGGCAGTGATCGCGCCGTCGCTTGCCAGGAAGTGCCAGCGATTGCCGATCTGCTCCCAGCCGGTGCAGGTGTAGACGGTGCGCTCTATCGGCGCGTCCCCCTGGTTGGACAGCAACCGCACGGCGCGCAGGACTTCACGCGGGTTATCGTCAAAGGTGCCTTCCCGCAGGCCCGCGCGGAGCGCCAGTCGCGCCTGCCGGTCGTCGGCCCAATCCTCGGCGCTGATTTCACAGTCCAGGGAGCGCCCCGATGGAGTGCGCAGCGCCAGCCGCTGGATCGCGGTGGTTTGCTGGCCGTCGCACTGGTAGACGGTTTCGGTAATACGGGCCTGGTAGTTGGCTACCATGACGCCGTTGTAGATGCCGCCCCGCTCGTACGCGTAGCCGCCACCGTGGTGCAGGTCATACCAGCGCTCGGCATCTTGTGCCTGGGCAACCAGGGTGCTGAGTGTGGCAGGGCCATGTTTGCGCGCAAACAGATCGAGGTCGATCTTCGGTGTGGTGTATGGTCGGGGCAGACGCAGCACCTTGACGCGGATCGCCAGGCGTTGCAGGTCGTCCAGCTTGGTGCGTAAGGTCTGGATCTGGGTGGTAAGCGCCTCAAGCTGTGTCATGAAGAGTACCTGCTCCTCGGTACTGGCGCTTTTGGTCTGGGTGCGGATCTCCTCCAGCGCGGTGCTGGTGGCGGCGATCTGGCGGCGGATGCCGATGCCGGTCAGGTTCTCCACGGCCCGTAGCGTCCAGGCTTCGCCAGGGGACATCTGGAAGGGATCGCGCCGGGCTTCGACATCATAGGCAATGACAACCGTACGCCGGGCAAGCTGCCGGATGAAGGCCTCGGGCAGGTAGCCGACGCCCGGTTGCCCAACAGCCGGTATCCCCATCTGATGCGGGAGGAGCGCCTTTAGTTCGCCCTCGGTAAGCACAACGGGCGCGCCATCCTCCAGCGCGGCCAGGCTGTCGAGCAGGTAGAGCGTTGGGGTTGCACCGGCGTAGAGGCTGACGCCTGCCGGTGAGAGGTACTTCGCTCCTTTCTGTATGTCCAGTTTGCGCGTTCGCAGCATGACGACCTTCCCGCCGGCGAGGTAGGGGATGGTGATAACGCCGCGTAGCAGTCCCTTGGGTATGCCCTGCGGTCCCAGGAGCCCCCCCAGGCGTGCCCCGTCGTAGGCGTCCTTATTTCGATGCCAGAGCACCGTCCCGACACCATCCCGCCATACATCCGGGTGATAGCCCAACCGTACCTGGTGGATGGTCTCATCGGTGAGGCCGCGTGAACGTAGGTAATGCAGGGCCGGTGCGCCGTCCCGGGTCCAGAGCGCTGCCGTACACCATTCTGCAACCGCCGTATAGCCATAGTGCGCCTGGTCGATCTGTTCCGGGTCAAGCCGACGCAGTGGCTGGCGGGTCGGGGTACTGGTCGGGTCGGCTGTTTCGACATGCCGGCACTGGTTGCAGATCCAGAACGGACTGCCGCCGTTTCGTGGTCGTGTGACCAGATAGAATCGGTCTTCGCCGCCGCAGCGTGGGCAGGATCGCGTATGTCTCTTCAAAACGGTATCTCCCAGGGCTTCAAATCGGGCGGGTCGTTCAGACAATCAGGGGGTGGATCGGCTGGCCGGAGGCTGCGCTCTAACTCGTGAGTTCCCGGCCAGAAGCGCACCAGGCGGTGGCCCAGGTTGCCGATGGGCTCAGCAAAATGTGGCAGGTAGACGACGCCATCCCATAGCTTGCGCTGCCGTGGCGTTTTCCGTACAATAGCACTGGTACATGTTGTCATTTTGGTTCATCCTGGAGCCGCGTGGAATCTGGTCCATTCCGCGCGGCTTTGTCGTTATACGGCGTCTTCGATAATGTGCAGGGTTTCCTTCAGCCGTCGCTGGGTGATGCTGAGTGTTTCGGTTAGCTGCTCGATCCGCTTTCGCTGCCTTGTCTTTTCTGCCAGGTAGCCCGCTAGTGTCCCCTCCATCCATTCCTCAAAGTTGAATAGGTAGTCCTCACCTTTCCTCAGCGCCGCCAGTTCGTCGCGCCACAGTTGCTCCAGCGCGGCGGCAGTTGCATCAGGGAGTTGAATGCTGTACTTCTGCATGGTTGCCTCCAAAGTTCAATTTGAGAGATTTAGTTCCGCCGGTCATCGTCGGGCAGGATGTACAGCCCGTGGTCAATCTTCTTCAGCACGCCCTGGCGTGCCAGCTTGCTCAAGCGGTTGTAGACCTGGCTGCGCAGGATGTAAGGGTCGTTGAGCGCTGTTGCAATGGCTTCAAAGATTTCTATGGCGCGTATGGGCTGTTCCGACTGCTGAATGATGGTGATGATGGTCTGTGCTTTCAGTGGGCCCGCCGGTCGGCGGGCTTTCGCCGATGCGGTCGGTTGCGCCGGTTGCGCCGGTTGCGCTTCCAGCCGGTTGAGTTTCTCGGTAAGCTCCTGCACCCGGGCGGCCAGCGCTTCCAGGGTGGCCGATGTGGCCGGGGCGGCCGGTTGCGTGAATGCCTCAAAGAGCTTCTGGTAGCAGGTGTGTTTGTAGATGATCAGCTTCTCCCGCAGTTCGGGGCGCACCTGGGAGGCGCTGAAGCCAAAAATAAAGCCGTTGATGTATTCCACGGGCAGGCAGAGAGTCTTGTACTGTTTGCCGTCGGCGGCAGTTATGTGTATTTCACACATAACTGAACTGAGGACTTCATCGCGCATGATGCGCTGGCGCGCACCTACCCAATCTGCTCCCAGGACTTCACAGAACGGCTTCAGCGGAACGTACGACCGCTCGATCCCGGCCTCGATCACCCGTACCACCTGGTGGGTATCCTGGTCAATGATCGCGGTGCGCTGACTGATGACAATAGCATCGCTCATG
>CAKZQX010000163.1 GCA_937141995.1 uncultured Chloroflexaceae bacterium
TGCGGTGATGTCCTCTCCCGCGAAGATATAGCTTGCAGCCTGTGCGGTCTGGGAGGCAACGCAGAGCGCTGTCGCTGCCAAGGCAAATCTTAGATATCCGATCACGCCTGTTGCTCCTCGGCCTGCCGCAGTTCCTGGAGCAATTCCTCTTCATGTTTTTTCTGGTTTAGCACCATGACTCCTTCCAGCCTCTCATATAAAAGCCTCTGTTCAGTATACCACTCCCACCAGTCGCGCCTCATCGTCATCCTCCAGACTGGCAGTATACCCGCACGCTGTAGCAGGAATGGTACAATTCAAGCATAAGGGCGATTGGAACTGACAGTATCGGGAGATGTGCTATGGATATGAACATGATCGTGGTGATCGAGCCGGTTGCAGAGGGCGGCTACCGGGCTATGCTGCCGGGGTGGCCGGATATCACGGCGCAGGCAGCCACGGAAGCTGCGGCGTTAGACCGGGTGCGCCAGATGTTACAGGCGCGGCTGGCGCAGGCAAAAGTCGTGCCGCTTGCACTTGAGACAGCGCCCGAAACGCATCCCTGGCTGCGACTGGCAGGGATATTTCAGGATGATCCATTTGCCGAGGAGATGCAGGAGGAGATCGCGGCTTATCGGCGGGAACTGGATGCGCAGATGGAAGCAACGGAAGCAGAGGATAAAGCCGAATGACCCTCTGGGTACTCGATACCGACCATGTGACATTGCATCAGCATTTGCATCCTCTTGTCGCCCGCCGTGTGGCTGCCATCGCACCCGATGATCTGGCTGTGACAATTGTTACGGTTGAGGAACAACTGCGCGGACGATTGAACATTGTAAAAAAGTATAACGCAACGGCCAGGCAGGTTCAGGCGTATCAGATGTTGAATGTTACCCTGAACTATTTTCATGACATCAACATCCTCGATTTTGATCAGGCGGCCCACACGCAGTTTGAAGACCTGCGTCGGCAGAAGATCCGGATCGGCACGCAGGATTTGCGTATCGCGGCAATTGTGCTGGTTGCGAGAGGCACCCTGGTTACGCGCAATCAGCGTGATTTTGCCCAGGTGTCCGGGTTAGCGCCGGCCGACTGGTCAATTCCCTGAGACGGCACTCCGACTTTTGTCTGATCTCTGCTTCGTGATCATACGGTATACTACCCCATGCCACGCCCCGATATCCTCATCGCGGCCGGCTGGTTGTCCTGTGAGCAAGGAGTTACTGGTGGAAAAACACTTCTCTCGCTAAACGCACGTTGATCTGCATATATGCGTGGTTTGCATTGAGAGGAGGCACCAGCGATGCTTCAGGTACAGCATCTGCGCAAGGATTATGGTGCAACAACAATCCTTGCGGATATTTCCTTTGTTATTAATGATGGCGAACATATCGGGTTAGTTGGCGCGAATGGCGCGGGGAAATCCACGCTGCTACGCTGCATTACCGGGCAGGAATCCCCGGATAGCGGCAGTATTATTCGCGCACCCGCCGATATCACGATTGGCTACCTGCCGCAGGCGTTCGACGAGCAGTTGCACAGCAGCATCGGCGCGGTGGTTGATGCGGCCCAGGCCGAGTTTGTCGCTGCCGAAGCTGCCGTGCAGCGGGCCAGTGATGCGCTGGCGACCACCGAGGATATGACCGCAGCCATGGCCGCCTATGACGCGGCGCTGACCCACTTTGAGGCACTGGGTGGCTACGCACGCGAGCATCGTGCTGCCGCAGTGCTGCAGGGGTTGGGCCTGCGCGAGCTTGATCCGGCCCGGGCGGTGGCAACCCTCAGCGGTGGACAGAAGACGCGGCTGGGGCTGGCGACGCTGCTGCTGCGTGAGCCCGATCTGCTACTGCTTGACGAGCCCACCAACCATCTTGACATAGAAGCGCTGGAGTGGCTGGAGGAGTTTGTTCAGGGCTACCCGCGCGCCGCGCTGATTGTCTCACACGACCGGGAATTTCTGGACTGCACCGTGACGCGGATCTTTTCCCTGGACCCGGAGACACGCACACTGACGAGCTACACCGGCAACTACAGCGCATTTGCCGCCGCACGTACGCATGAACAGGAACTGCATGCCGAAACCTGGAAGCGCCGGCAGGAGACGGCCGGCCGGATTGAGCAGGATATTGCCCGGCTCAAGGGGCAGGCGCAACATAACGAGAAGATCCGCTCAACCGCCGATCCCGACAGCAAGTTTGCCCTGGATCAGCGCAACTCGGCCAAAAAGGTTGCGCGCCGGGCCGTCGCCCGTGAGCGCAAACTGGAGCGCCTGCGCGCGTCTGACGAGTGGGTCGAGCGTCCACCCCGCCCGTCAGCATTGCGGCTCGACTTTGGGCCACCGCCGCCGGGAGGCCGCGCCGTGCTGCGGCTGGAAGCGGTGAGCTTTGGCTACCCGGACCATCCGCCGCTCTTGCAGGATGTGACATTTGATGTACAGTATGGTGAGCGGCTGGCGCTGGTCGGGCCGAATGGTGCGGGTAAAACCACGCTGCTACGCCTGATGACCGGGCACCTCCGTCCGACGGCGGGGCAGGTGCGCCTCGGCGCGAATATTCGGCCGGGGCTGCTGGCCCAGGAGCAGGAAACGCTGGACCCGCAGCGCACTATCCTGGAAACCGTGCTGCATGCCCACCCGATGAGCACGACCGAGGCGCGCAACTTCCTGCATCGCTTTCTCTTCGGCGGTGACAGCGTTTTCCAGCAGGTAGGGGCATGCTCGCATGGCGAGCGGGGCCGGTTGCAACTGGCGCTGCTGATGTTGGGCGGGTGCAATTTGCTGCTGCTCGATGAGCCGCTCAATCATCTGGATATCGC
>CAKZQX010000164.1 GCA_937141995.1 uncultured Chloroflexaceae bacterium
GTTTCAGACAGGCTCTCAGAAGAAGGCTCTGCGGGAAGTTTATAGCTTCCCGCAGAGCCTTCTTCATTCGGCACAAACTTAACTACGTCGTCGAGATCAGCACCTCATAGTCTTCAACCGAGCCACCATCCAGGCAGCACTCGATAATCTGCCGCCCCAGTGGATCGAGGTCCGGCTCGACAAAGTCGGCCAGGCACTGGCGGAAGAAGTTGTAAAGCATCTCCGCTCCCTGATCATAGGCTTCCTCGCCCACCTCCGGCTGCGTATCCACCTGCAGGAACCAGCGCGCAATCGGCCGTCCTTCGACAGCAAGCTGATAGAGCGCATAGCCGAGCAGCGGACAGCGCGCAGGCTGCACCTGATCAGATCTGAACTGGGCATTGCCCCGCCGTGCCAGATACTCACGCGTAATCCACTGCGGCATAAAGCCGACACTCCAAGCCCCGATATGCTGGTTCGGACAGAGGATATAGCGCATGCGGGTATGCTCCTGGAACTGCCGGAGCAGCAGGTTGGCCTGATCCACCCGGCGGCCCGTGGCAAAAGGCCAGTAGGAGCCGACCCCCTCGCTGCTCATCCCGGTGGTTTCGACCACGCTGGGGTTCGCGTGCCCACGTGGGGCAACCAGTCGCCAGAGCCAGGCCACCGCCGGCGGCAGCACATGGAACAGCCCGATAATGCCATAGCTCGGTCGCTCACGGGTGCAGGGGGGTGTGCGCACCCCAAAGCTGCGGATATCGACCGTCACCGCTTCATTGACAATATCGGGAACAATTGAACGGGGCATAATCACCCGAGGGTTGGGGCAGGGGACACCCGGGGCATCCTGGATATGCTCCCAGATCAAGGCCCGACCATGTGGTGCCGCATCAATATTCAGGAAGAGCAACGGTTCTTCCGGCTGGGCCGTCAGTCGTTCCAGATGAACATCAGTACCATAATGCGTGATATGGTTGACCCGGATAAACCAGGCATCTTCGGCATCGGCCACGCGCAACCGGAGATCACCGGCCTGGTCCTGAATCGAGGGATGGCAGAGCGCCATGTCGTCGGTTACGGCAAGCAGACGACAGAGGCGCGGGATCTCCAGGTAGCGCCGCTCACCCGTAACCACATTCTCGCCGAGGAGTAAGCGCCCTTCCGGGTCACGGTGCGCCTGCTCCAGCATCTCACTCTTACCACCGCCGCTGGCCCCCTCGTGCATAAATGTGACAATATTGTCGTAGGGTGTTACCACCTGCACCGTCGAGCAGTGGGCCGTAACCCAGCCTTCACGCTCACCCTGCCCGATCAGGACGCCATAAATACCCTTCTTGGCGCTCGGCCCCGGATAGAGATTGTAGGAGAAGATCTCGTGTAGTTCCGCGCTACGATGGTGAGCAACTACCTGCTTGCCATCGAAATGCGTGTGGCGGAACGGCGGCGCAACATAGATAATCGCCTCCGGCTGAAAACCGTCCGGGATCTGATCATACGGCGTAATTCCCTGGAGCAGCGCCAATCCCAGAGCGAAGAAGCCCGTATTGGCCGGTGCAATCACCAGCGCGTCTTCCCCCATGCCCTGCTGCCCGGCAATAAAACCAAAGAGCGCCAGCGGTTGCGTCTTGAGCCAGTCAAACGTCTCGGCACGCAGTTGCTTGAAGTCATACCCGAAGCGCTCCGAAAAGCGCGGCTTGTTGGTAGGCCGTTCGTCGGCGATGACCATACACTCCGGGTCACGGCGGCGCATATAGGGTTCGGGATAGTTGGCCGCGACGCCATTGCGTACCCGCGCGACGGTTGCTTCGAGGACACGCCCGACACCCGGCGTATCAAATGCCACCTCGTAGGTGTCACTCTGCGGCCCGCCACAGGCCAGATCAACCAGTTCGGCAATCGAACTGGCAATAGTAACGCTTGGGCATGCCGCCAGAATTTCCGCCGCTTCCGTGGGCGGATTGTATTTGCGCCAGTCGCGCTGGGTTTCTGCCGCTGGTGGCACTTGCTGAGTTGCAACCTGCCCACCATTGGTTTCAAAGGTCTTTTGCTCATGCATTGCCGATACCTCCTTACAGTATTGTAGCAATCAACCATGCCCCATGAAAAAGGTACGATCAACCGCGCCATGCCAACTGGTCAACCAGACCAGTTAGCACCATCGCCGGCATACTCAAAAGAAGACTGAACTACTCACGGGGCTGCACTGTCGTAACATACCGTCGTCGTACAGGGCGGGCACTCAGACTGTGGATAACTGAACGCTGCATGCGGCGAAAAGGGCTTCCTGTCAGGGCGCGGGCGACGGGACAGCCTGAGACCAATCCAGGGTCAAAAGCGTAACGTGGTGTGGATTGTTACGCCGGGTCATGTCCACGAACTGCGTAAAGGGGCGCACAGCGTCTCAAGTTCATCAAGACGCAGTCCTTTACGCCATTCGGAATGACTGAGTCTCCGTGCTTCGGCATTGATAATCCGAATTGATAATCCGAAAGCGGTAGGAGAGTAGCATAACCCGGGTTGAGCGTCAAGTTAATACTTCTGAAGTCAGGACACTTGCAATAAACGGCCTATACCGCATCAGTATGGGCAATACTCACTACGAATGACGGACAGATCCGTTGTAACAACCACCCTGGGAGGCAATATATACCAATCTGTTATGCTGCTCGCAGTTTATCTCGGTTATAGGTATCATTCTTGTAAACTGGCGTTCAGAAATGGTATGATACAGATACGCTGTCGAGGTGCGAAATACACGACAGAATGCAGGACAAACGAACGCGAGGAGACCGATGATTACGCAACTGCGCCTGAAACGGTTCAAGAGCTTTGCCGATGCCACCCTGGAACTGGGGCCATTCACGCTACTGGTGGGCACCAACGCCTCAGGCAAGAGCAACCTGC
>CAKZQX010000165.1 GCA_937141995.1 uncultured Chloroflexaceae bacterium
TAGCGGAGCAACCACCCGGTTTGTCATGCTACCGCACAGGTTCTGCTATTTGAAAGGTATTGCCCCATGACCAACCCGTTTCAGACAGTCTCTTACGCGGTGGGCATTCAAATCAGACACATACGCTCACAACGGCCGTTTTGCCTGCGGCAGCATGGTACATGATGTTCTTTTTCACAACATGTTTGCACTATGTGCAAACATGTTGTGAAAAAGGATGGAAGATTTCATCCTGCCGGAGGCGACATGTCCTTTCGGGTCAGTGACCGCGTAACGCGTGTAAGGTTATGGATTATAGATTCCAGCATAGCGCACTATGCCGGTTGCTGTCTATCCGTGAATACCCGTAGTTTTGCTACGTGGTATCCGTATGTTGTGCTGTGATCAGGATATAGAGGGCAGGGGTTTTCGGCGCAGAGGATAGGCGGGCAAGGGCAGACAGGTTGAAAACGCAAAACGCGAAACAGAGAGCCTGTCTGTAACGCTGGTTCGCGTCGGTCACACAGCATGCGGGGTGCCCGGATACACCGAACAGCGCCCGTTTCAGGCAGGCTCTGAGAATTGGGTCAACCGGACAGCGGCTTACTTGTTGCCGGGGATGAGGCTGCGCTCCAGGGCATATTTGATCAGGTCGGTTCGGGTTTGCAGGCCCAGCTTGCGCATCAGGTTGGTGCGGTGGGTTTCGACGGTGCGCGGGCTGATGCTCAGGCGCTTGGCAATGTTCGGGATGGACATACTCTGGGCCAGCATCTGAAGTACCTCACGCTCGCGGGCAGTCAGTATCTGGTAGCGATCCAGCGGCAGGGGGGTGCTCCTGGTGCGTTCTATGAAGACCGTGATAGCACGCTCGCTCAGGGGCGGACTGAGGTAGCGCCGGCCGGCCAGCGCTTCATTGACGGCATGCACCAGATCGCGCGTGCTGACGGCCTTGAGGACGTAGGCATCGGCTCCGTTACGCAGGCTCTCTACCACGTAGGATTCGTCGGAATAGACTGAGAGGATTACGATCCGGGTGGAGGGACTCTGTTGACGCACTCGTCGCGTTACTTCCATCCCGTTCAGGACCGGCATCATTATGTCCAGCACCAGGACATCGGGGGTCATCTGTTCTACCAGTTCAAGGGCAGCCAGGCCATCCTCAGCTTCGCCAACGACCTCCCACCCCGGTTCTGTATTCAGCAAGGTTTGTAGTCCCTGGCGAACGATGCCATGATCATCGGCAACAATTATTCTGGTCATAGCGTTCCTCAATTTGATGTGCTGCTCACATCATTTCCATTGTACCGCATGCAGTGTGCAATGTGGCGTGAAACGCGCAGCGTGTCGCGTACCTAGTCGGGCAGAGGTATCTCGACGTTGATGGTCGTCCCCGCTCCGGGGGCGGTGTCGATAAAGAGTTGTCCGCTGACCAGCGCGACCCGCTCGTACATGCCGGAGACGCCGCTCGAGGTGCCCGCGTTGAGCGCCTGCTGCAGATCAAACCCCTGACCCCGGTCATCAATCGCGATGGTAATGTACGGCGTGTTGACGTGGATCTGCAGATCTACCTGGTCTACTCCGGCATACCGCGCGATATTGGTCAGTGCCTCCTGCACCACACGGTAGATCACCGTTTCGATCTGCGGTGGAAAGCGGCGGTTCAGTCCCGTATGCTGAAACTGCACATGTATCCCCGTCTGTTCGGTATAGCGGTTAAGCTGCCGCGCCAGGGCGGGCAGCACGCCCAGGTCATCCAGCACCGAGGGGCGCAGATTGAGCGACATGGTGTTGATCCGCTCCATCAACTCGCTTAAAATGCTATCGGCGCCGGTAAGCTGCGGTTGCTGCTCCGGGATGGCGTTACGCCGGAGCATTCCCAGGGTAAGCTGCAACCCGGTCAGCGACTGTCCCACCTCGTCGTGCAGTTCGCGAGCGATGGCGCGGCGCTCCTGTTCCTGAACATCCAGCAGTCGCCGGGAGAGTGCCGCCATGCGTTCCTGGTTGGTCTGCACCGCCGCAAAGAGTTGGGAATGCTGGATGGCAACGGTTAACTGGTCGGCAATCTCCTGAGCAATGGTGACTTGCTCGTGATTGAAGGTATCAGCCGCAATTGCGCCAAACAGGAGCATCCCAATCGTCTGCTGCTGCGCGACCAGCGGTATGCTCAACATCGCCTGCAGACCCAGTGGCTCCAGGTAGCTCCGTATTGCTGTATAGGTTTCATTCAGCATGTGAAGATCTTGGGCCAGGCAGTACTCACCATACTGCAACGTGAGCAGCGGCTTGAACGGCGCCAGCGGTAACTGCCCGTTCTGCTCTATCGGCGTTGTTCGGTCGTCATATATACACGTATGGAAAGTAGCGGTGTTGGTTTCCTCCACGAACGTTATCAGGGTGGCATGCCGGCAGGGGATCAAGGTGTGCATATGTTTCAGCGTCACATGGGCAATCGTGGTGAGTGAGCGGGCCGCCAGCAATGCCTGGTCAATGGTGCGGAGATGGCGCAGGCGGGTGGCGAAGTACTGCGCGCGCCGCTCGGTCTCCATCCAGTCGGTTATGTCGCGGAGCATCCAGCGGATAGCGCTCACCTGCCCATCTCGGCCAAACACGGGCGTAGCGCTGATGGCGACATCAAACACCTGGTGGTTGCGCCGCGCCATCTGCCCGATCCAGGGCGCGACCGGCTCACCCCGGCAGAGCTGCGCCAGGAACATGCTAAACCGGGATTGTTCCGCCGGCGTGGGGAAGATCAGCAGTGAACGCCCCTGGAGAAACTTACGCGTGAATTTGAACAGCGCGGCCGCGGCCTGGTTGGCCTCCTGGATTCTACCCCGGATGTCCGTTATCAGATAGCCATCCGGCGCAAGCATAAACAATTCCTGGTAGCGGGCGTGTTCAGCTTCAGCCCTGGCCCGTGTCATTTCTAATTCTGCTTGTTGCCGGCTTAGTTCCTCGCCGGTCTGATCAAGCTGTTCCAGGGTGA
>CAKZQX010000166.1 GCA_937141995.1 uncultured Chloroflexaceae bacterium
CTCGGGCAATTCGCCCAATGTGGTCAATATTCTTGCCGCAAAAGCCAATGGTTCGTCCCCAACGGTTGAGGATGTGCAGGATATTGTCGAGATGGTGTTGCAGGCGGCGGGTGAATTTGAGGCTGCCAAGCGCTACATTCTCTACCGCGCCGAACGGGCCCGCGAGCGGGAGCGCCGGCCCATTCCCGAAACGGTGCGTAGCGCTTTTGCCGAGTCGGACCAGTATTTTCCTACAGCGCTACAGAAGTTCCAGTTCTTCGACAAGTATTCCCGGTTCAATTATGATCTGGGCCGCCGCGAGACCTGGATCGAAACGGTTGACCGCACGGTCGGGTATCTGCATGAGCTGGCCGGGGATCGGCTGCCCGCTGCCACCTACGAGCGGATTCGCCGGGCCATCCTGGAGATGCGCGCGATGCCCTCGATGCGGCTGCTGGCGATGGCGGGTGCCGCCGCGCGCCGCAATAATATTACGCTCTACAACTGCAGCTATCAGCCGGTGGAGAGTATCGACTCATTTGTCGAGGCGCTGATCATCTCGATGAGCGGCTGCGGGGTGGGCTACTCCGTTGAGAGCCACTATGTTGAGAACTTCCCCCGGGTCAAGCGTCCAACCGGCATGATGCGCGACACATTTGTCGTGCCCGACTCCGCCGAGGGATGGGCCGAGGCACTGCGGATCGGCCTGGAAACCTGGTTCGAGGGCGGCGATATCCGGTTTGACCTGGCGCAGTTGCGGCAGGCGGTGGTGGTGGCGGGCAGGGAGCTTCCTGCGCCCGATTGATGCCCACGATATGATGTGCGCCGTCGGCAATGCGGCGGTGAGCGGTGGCATGCGCCGAACAGCAATGCTCGCCCTGTTTGATCATGATGACGACGAGATGCGCCTGTGCAAGGCGGGCGATTTTGAGCGTGAGAACAGCCAGCGCTGGAACGCGAACAACTCGGCGGTCTGGCCCAGGGGTGGCTTTACGCAGCAGGAGTTTATCCACCAGTTTATGGAGATGGTCGAGTCGGGGCGGGGTGAGCCGGGGATCTTCAACCGCGAAGCGGCCAACGCGATGAAGCCGGCGCGGCGGCAGGCGGCGGACTTTGGCACGAATCCGTGTATTACCGGCGATACCTGGGTTGCTGTTGCCGATGGCCGTGGTCGTGCGCGTATGCAGGATCTGGTAGCTGAAGGTCGGGATGTTGCGGTCTATACGGTTAAAGACGGCGAACTTGCTATCCGGATGTTGCGCAACCCGCGTAAGACAGGTACGCAGGTGCCGATTTATCGTGTCACCTTTGCGGATGGTACCAGCATTCGTGTGACCCCGAATCATACGTTCCTGTTGACGGACGGAACCGCGAAGACGGCGGTTGATCTACAGTTCAACGATGCGCTGACCAGCCTGACGGTCTACTCGTATCAGAAAAAGAGCCTGCCGCAGACAGCCAAGGTGAGCTACGATGCTCCCGGAAGCTACCGCATGCTCCAGTTTGGAGAGTACCGCAAATCAGAGCATCGGTTTATCTATCAGCATCACTACGACGTTGATCTCACCGGAATAGATTTCCACATTCATCACCGCGACTTTGATGGGCGAAATAATGCCATCGACAATCTTGAGTATGTCACCGCAACTGAGCATGCCCAGATTCATCGTACGCGTATGCTGGGGGCTAATAATCCTGTTCATCAGATGACTGATGCATGGCGGCACAATCTGTCACAAGCCTGTACTGGTCTGGTCAATGGGAATGCAAAACAGGTAACAAATGAGGAACTGGAAGAACATATCGTTACCCTTGTACGTTCGCTGGGAACTATCCCCGCATACAGTGAGTATGCGGCCTATGCACGCAAACATGATCTTCCACTTGCGTTTTCTGAATATCGCCGGCAGTATTTTGGTGGTCATATTCAGCATGCTCTCTGTACCATTGCTGAGCGGGTCGGTGTCGTGCCGCGCTACGTGGCCGAAGCCAGGAAAGTGACCGATTTGCCGGTTGCCTTTCGTGATGGACGTACGTATGTGATCAAGACCTGTGAGGTGTGTGGGCATACCTTTGAGGTGCGTCTGAGTAGGCGAGAGCAAGCGGTGTGTGGCTATGCGTGCAGCATGAAATTGCAGCATCAAACGCTTGATCGGGAGCAGTTTCGACAACGGTTGCTCTCGGCGCATGAACAACGTCGCGCAGAACTACGTACACAGCAGATACGCATATACAATGATCTGGTGGTGGAGTTAGGTCGGCATCCAATGAAGCAGGAGTGGCAGCAGCGCTGTAAAGCATGTGGTGTCTCGTCCGAAATTAGCCGAAACAGCAGCCCATTCCGCTACTGGCGCGATCTGCAGGAGCAGGCAGCGGCGACCAATCATCGCGTCGTCCGGGTTGAGGCAGATGGCTATGAGGATGTCTATACCGGTACAGTTGACGAGACCCATACCTTCTTTGCAATTGGTACTGAGCAAGTCGATAAACGCGGCAGAGTAGTGATGCGGTATGTGCTTAACCGGCAGTGTGGAGAAATTCTCCTTCGCCCATGGGAATTCTGTAACCTCACTGCCGCCGTAGCCCGCACCGATGATACCATCGAAAGCCTCCGTGAAAAAGTCGAGGTTGCCACGATCATCGGGACTATCCAGTCGCTGGCGACCTACTTTCCCGGTCTGCGCCCGATGTGGCAGCAGAACTGCGACGAAGAGCGGCTGCTGGGTGTGGATATCACCGGCCAGATGGATAGCCCGGTGGCGCAGGATGCGCAGATCAAGGCGCAGTTGCTCCAGGTTGCTGTCGGGGTTAATCGGGAGACCGCCACGGCGCTGGGGATTAATCAGTCGGCGGCGATTACATGTGTGAAACCGAGCGGGAATTCATCTCAGTTGCTAAATTGCTCCTCCGGGTTGCATGCGCGCTGGGCACCCTACTATGTGCGCAATGTGCGCGTGGCGACCTACTCGCCGCTCTTTCATGTGCTGCGCAGTGCGGGCGTGCCGATGGCCCCGGAGAATGGGCAGACGCCCGATAATGCGAATACCTGGGTGATTCACTTCCCGGTCAAAGCGCCGGAGAACGCCATGACGCGCCAGGATCGCTCGGCCATCCAGCAGTGTGAGTTCTGGCTGCAGAACAAGCTCTACTGGACGGAGCATAATCCCTCGGCCACGATTACCTATCGCCCTGACGAAGTGCTCGACCTGATGAAGTGGGTCTGGGAGCACCGCGATCAGATCGGTGGGCTGACCTTCCTGCCGGCATTTGATGCCAACTATGCCCAGATGCCCTATGTTGAGATCAGCCAGGCCGAGTATGAGCGCCGTGCCGCCGCATTCCCAGCCATCGACTTCTCGAAGATCTACCGCTACGAGGAGGAAGACCTGACCACCGCCGCGCAGGAGTTGGCCTGCTCCGCCGGCATGTGCGAGACGGATTTCTGAGAGACTGTCTGAAAAGATGATGCGCGTCG
>CAKZQX010000167.1 GCA_937141995.1 uncultured Chloroflexaceae bacterium
CAGTGCGACGACATCAGCGCGTAACACGGCCATCACGACCGGGAGATCAATACGACCATCGCTCTGGACAGCCAGTTCATGTCCTTTCGTGTGGAGCAGCGCAAGTTCGTTCTGACAGGGGAACGATGAAAGGAAAAGGAGCCCTGCATCACCGTGTGTGAGCCAGCCACGAACGAACCTCTGTGCCTGCCGGACTGCCTGGCGTGGCACACGATCCAGGTCATAGGCGAGCCGTTCTGCGGCATAGGCATCACGGCAGATGCCATGACTCTTGAACATTTCGATCCAATCACTGACATTCTCAGATTGCGTAAGCACTGCAGAAATGATGTTGAACAGTTCCTGTGTTTCCTTTTCGGTTTGGGGAAGCGGGTTGTGCTGTTCACGGGGATATCCTGGCATACGAAGCATTCCAAGGCGATAGCGGTGCCGTAGTTGTACTTCTCTGATCCGTTGTTGGAAACCAAGTTGCTGTGCGAGTTGAAGATATGCTTTTTCAGTGATAGTGGGAAATACTGCGGTACATGCACACCATATGGCACTATCATCCGTGGGGTCCGTAACCGTTTCGCGCGGATACTCCGGTACTGACTGGTACAGAACGTCATGAATAATTTGTTTACGAGGGGTGATAATTGTTCTCGCCTCGATTTCGAGTGATTCGAGCGCGAAGAGTGGCGTGTCGTTGCCCATCATGCGACTCCGTCCTTAGCTACCTGCTACAGGTATAGCACATGCATGCGGTAATGGTAGTATAACATACTTTTGCACGTTTGTTTGCTTACCCGTGAACAAATATTTCCTTTCTTGCCCCATACCCTACCTGTCTCTCTGGTCACACCATCACCGCCGCCGCCGCGGACACATGACCGGCGCTGAGCCCGTCGATAAGCGCACCCTGGATGCAGCGCAGTGGAGCATGGCTACACACAGAACATTTGTACGTTTCACCGATTCTGTGCCGGATGCTGCGATCCGAGGGAACAGACTTTATTCATGGCAGCCCATGTCACCGATAGCACCTGATAAGCGACATTAGCACGTCCTATTTCCACATGGTCCAAACTGATGTGTGTATCCTCGGTTTTCCGCAGCAGAATGCCGAATCAAAGACTGTCTAATAGCAATGTGGTCGATTGTTAGACACCACATACCGCTAAAGGAACGAAACCGTGCAGACAGGGGAATATAGATATTGTTAAAAAGACATTCTTTGTTCAGGACGGACATAACAGTATTGTCTCAGCGTTGTTGGGCGAAATGACTTATGACCTTCTGCCTTTTAACTAATCTTTATGACAGTAAATTTCATCGTGCAAACATTATGCCTGGCCCTGAAAGAAAGGCAGGAACCATATTTATGGCAGATCGGACGAAGAATCTGCGACATAGCCACGATCGTGACTATGTCGCAGATTTAAAGGTAGTCAAGTACCAATGGATGAAGCTAAAGACGGACTAATCTTTCTGGTGAGAGTCATCTTCACGCTGTCGTAGAATAATGTCCGGAGTCTGAGAAATCTTCAGTTCGATACGATCGGGTTGTGGTAATGCTGGTGGCTTATATGTGTCAAAATAGAAGGGATAATGCTTGTGCTGAGGTGGCGCCTCCTGTAACTCTTCCGGGTTGGACCAGGGCATGTCGCCGAACAGGCACAAAGCAGTGAGCAGCGGCCAGAGTTGCTGTTCTGCTGCCAGACTATCAGGTAATGGTATCCGCATTTGGCGCAAAAGCTCGTGACGGTAAAGATCAAACCCCGCACGTACCATCGCACTGTAAATCTGGACCTGACTCAGGACTCCCAAATAGCAGAAAGCAGCGAACAGAAAATGTCCACCTATCAAGACAAGTGCCAGGATCCAGTTCTGTTTAAACCAGAGGAACGCCGGGAGTCCAGGAAGCCCTACGATAAGCAGGAATATTCCGCTCAACGCTGTGAGGCTGAGCAGCGTGCAAAGATTCAACAGTGCCAGCATGGGAGTGAGCGCACCATCAATCTGCTGGCGAAACGCCTCCGGGAAGACCGCGGTCAGACGGGGCCACCAGACGGTGCTGTCGAGCTTGTAGACGCGATAAGCATATTCGTCCGCAGCCTGGAGCCTATTGCCAAACGCAGTTGGTTGCATCAGGCTTTCATTCTCTGGGAAGTAGTCATATATTTGGCTGACCTGGCGCTTGCGTATCGTCTCGTACTGCCGACGCTGCCATGTAGTACCTGGACGGCGCAGCCGGTCTGGCCCGTTGAATCCGGCGTAGCTGCGGACTAATGATGTCGAGAACGCCTGAAGTATGAAGGCCAGAATGATGGCAACAATGAGCAAGATAACGATTGCCCAGACCTGACGGGGCGTATCAAGTTTAAACCACCAGTCAATCCAGGTTACGTACCCAAAACGGACGAGGAGGATATTGATCACCAGGCCGATGCCGATGACCATTGGAACTCCGGCGGATAGTACAAAGCGGGTATCAAACAGACCGTATAGCTTGTCGAGAAATGTACCAATCATAAGATAAGTTATTTAGCACTTGTTGGTGCGATCCAGCACTG
>CAKZQX010000168.1 GCA_937141995.1 uncultured Chloroflexaceae bacterium
ACGTGTGCTCTTCCGATCTCCCGGATGGAGGCCGCCGAATGAAGCAGCACCGGACATGGACGGGCGTGGTGGAAATGGGCCACGGCGCCGGCGGACGCGACATGGCGGACCTGATCGAGGGCCTCTTCGTCACGGAATTCGCCAACGACGCGCTGACCGGCGAGGAGGACCAGGCGATCCTGCAGGTGCAAGCGGGTCGCCTCGCCGTCTCGACGGACGCCTTCGTGGTCGCGCCGCTCTTCTTTCCCGGCGGCGATATTGGCTCGCTGGCGGTGCATGGCACGGTCAACGATCTGGCGATGTGCGGCGCGCAGCCGCTCACGCTCACGGCCGGCTTCATCCTGGAAGAGGGTCTGCCGATGGAGGAACTCTGGCAGATCGTGCAGTCGATGCAGGCAGCGGCGCAGCAGGCCGGCGTGCCGATTGTCACCGGGGATACCAAGGTGGTTGATCGGGGCAAGGGCGATGGGATCTTTATCAACACCACCGGCCTGGGATTGATCCGCGAAGGTATTACCGTTGCGCCGACACGGGCACGTCCGGGTGACATAATCCTGATCAACGGAGCGATTGCCGTCCATGGCATCGCCATTATGTCCGTGCGCGAAGGGCTGGAGTTTGAAACTGCCCTGGAGAGCGACTCGGCCGCGCTGCATGAACTGGTGGCCCGCATCCTGGATGTGGCGACGGAGCAGGTGCATGTCTTGCGCGACCCGACGCGGGGCGGGTTGGCGAGTGCGCTGAATGAGATTGCGGCGCAGGCGCAGGTGGGCATCCGCCTGGAAGAGACGCGCATCCCGCTGGGTGAGGAGGTGCGCGGCGCATGCGAGATCCTGGGGTTGGACCCGCTCTATGTGGCGAACGAGGGCAAATGCCTGGTCATCGTCGCGCGGGAAGCCGCCGACGCAGTGCTGGCAGCCATGCAGCAGCATCCGCTGGGCCGCGAAGCGGCAATCATTGGCGAAGTGGTGGCGGCGCATCCCGGCAAGGTCTTTCTGCGCAGCCGTATCGGTGGGATGCGCGTGGTGGATATGCTCAGCGGGGAGCAGTTGCCCCGGATCTGTTGATCTATTCGAGGAATATCAGCCACAGCGGGCACGGAGTTCACTGAGGAGCGCACTGAGAGACTGTCTGAAACGGGTTGGTCATGGGGCTATGGCCCCGGAGCAGGCGTCCCGGCTTCCGCCGGGGTGTGGCCGGAACCGGCGGAAGCCGGGACGCCTGGGGCGCTGTCCGGTGTCGCAAGGCACCCCGCATGCCGTGTGACCGACGCGCATCATCTTTTCAGACAGTCTCTTATAATATGTGTGCTGTGCTTATGGTAATCTCTGCGGCAAGTAGAAGCGCTTTTTTACGACAAAAGAAGGTGCAGGATGTGTTATTACATCCTGCACCCGATACAGTTCCCGAATAGTTGAATCGCTGGAAGTGGCTACTGCATCTGGCTCATCAGTGCCGCAATTGCTGCTCCAAAAATAACCGCAACGCAAATGCCGAGCAGTATCACGATACCGACCAGAATCAAGATGACATAGAGTGCTTTGTTTCCTGGTAGATTCATCCCGGACTGAATGCCCAGGTAGGTCAGATAGATGTTATAGATGCCAATGGCCAGGCTTACAAACCCCAGGATTGCACTCAGGATAGGACCAAAAGCAAGAATACCGAGCAATGCTCGCAAAACCAGCAGCGGTGTCCAGAACAACGAAATGTCAAAGGCCAGTTCCCCGAAATTGCCGGTGCCGCCAAACGCGCGCCCCAGCAGGTAGACAATTCCCAGAAAGATAAAGAACCCCAGGAGCGTGCCGAAGAGATTGCTGAAAATAGCGCCCGTGATTGTGGGTTGAGCGGCAGCAACATCTAACTGCATGCCAAACTCTTCCTCGAACTGTCCAAGCTCCTGTTCAATGAACGGGCGCTGGACGGCGAAGGCAATTGCCCCAAAGATACCGGCCAGGACTGCACCGATGGCGACATAGATCGTCGCCCACCCCAGATTGTTCTGCTCGTGCTCCTCAAACGTTGCGACGGACGGTCGGGTCAGGACGGCAATACTGCCGTTGATCATGGTCTGAAACATCCTTTTCCCCCTGTGCAACTAAACTGATGCGGATACCGCAGTCTATTATACGGGAGAATTATGATACAGGTGTTAAGTTACAGGACTTACGCGGTGGTTCATCAAACCGGGTGTTTCACCCGGTGAACGGCAGAATCGCCTGCGGCAGCATGGTATGTTTTTATCTTGTTCACAAACATGTTGTACTATGTGCAACATGTTTGTGAACAAGCATGGCATCTTCCGCCCTGCCGGAGGCGAGTCGGGCCGTTTATTCAGGCAAATGCCGGATTTGGAACTGACCGCGTAAGTCCTGTTAAGTTACAGGACTTACGCGGTCGTTGACCCGACGGGAGATTCCGCCTCCGGCAGGGTGGAACCGGACATCCTTTTTGGAAAAAAGTGGCTCGGAGAGCCACTTTTTTCCAAAAAGATCGAACAAGTACCTTGCTGCCGCAGGCGAAACTGGCTTCCATCTGGTCAAACGTCCGTTTTGAACGCCCACCGCGTAAGTTCTGTACGTTCTCTCGTTTCTGTAGTACCGGTACGCGCCTTGTAAGGGAATAGTTAAGCAAGGGAACAAGCCGCTCGTACTTACTCCTCAGCGGCCACGGCTGCGAGCGCGGTTGTGTCGAGCAGGGCAATCTTGCCGCGCCGCAACTCGATCAGACCCTGGTCCCGCAGCTCGTTGAGAATCTTGGTGACGGTTTCGCGGTAGGTGCCGACAAACTCGGCCAGTTGCTCGTGGGTGACGCGAACTTCGGTGCGCTGCTTGCCAAACGGCCAGACCTGACGCGATTGATCACTACGCGCAATCGTCAGCAGGGTGCCGGCGACCCGCTGTGGCACGCTCTTGAAGGCAAAGTCGCTCAGGCGCTGTTCCATATCGATCAGGCGGCGGCCCAGGGTTTCGGCAATCCGCGCCGCAATGCGCGGATCGCTCAGGAGCAGCCGGCGTACATCCTCGTTGCTCATCAGGCAGATCACGCAGGAGTCGAGCGCCTCGGCAAAGTTATCATGCATATGTTGCCCGACCAGGGTCATCTCACCAAAGATTGTCCCGGCACTGACAATCGCCGTCGTGAATGCCTTGCCCTCGGCGGAGAGCCGGAAGATGCGTACCCGCCCCGATTTGAGAATGAAGAGCACTTCGGTGCGTTCGTCCGGCGAGAAGAAGACCGTACCCGTCGTGACCGTCTGCATGGGAGCGCGGTCGGCGATGATTTTTAACTCCTCTTCCGACAGATCCTGGAAAATATCGATTTCTGATAACGACCAGAGCTTATCCACAAGCGAACCTCATTATCTAGCTTGCTCCACGTTTTCCGCAGATTATCCTCATCGCCACTCGTTGTCTTGGAATCTGATAGGAGATACCGTTTACGGGTTAAACCCAGACTGTATCGGTGCAATCTATGATACCAGTATGTCATTGTACTGTCTTGTGACCGGGCGTGATCGTTACAGTTATTCGCTTGATGCGTTTGTATGTCTCTGGTAATGCCTGATCAGTATAATTGGTAACAGTATAAGTGATGGTGAGTTGCGGATCTGGTGACACGAATACTGATTTTCTCCACTGGTAATAATGCTGCTGTACATATCTTTGTATATCCGCGAACGGGTGTGCCGGTATCTCGACTTTTGATGTTATCAATTGAGCTGGTTCCAAAGCGGAATCACTTTTGCAATGAATAAGATGGAGCATACACAATGACCACAACTATTGCAGATGTTCAAGCGGAAAATGTACAGCTCAAGCAGCGTGTAGCTGCATTGGAGCAGATGCTCACTGAACGGACGCAACCCGCAGAGGCAGACCCGCATGCCGCTGCCCCGCATGCGCGTATAGATCTGTTCGGTGTCCCGATTGAGTGGCAACTCGATGCCGGCATCTGTACCTTTCAGGGTGCAGCCGTTGCAACAATGTTCATTGAACCGACGCTGGCCGGGTTGATGTCCGGGTTCCAGAAGATGGTCGGCAGCGAACGCTTTTTCCTGGCGATGCAGAGTGAGGGACGGCGTAATATCAATATCGACTGGGAGATTATTACCAGTCGGCCTGATTTTGCCCAGGGTTTCGCCGCCTGGTCGCGCTTTCCAATTCTGGCCGGCTGGGGGCACTGGGAGCTGCTGTCGCTGGATCATGCAAAGCAGGAAGCACGCATCCGGGTGCAGAATAGTTTTGAGGGACTCTATCAGCGTGCGCTGGGAGTCTGCTGGGGCAGTGGTGTTGCTGCCGGCAAATGCTCCGGGATCTTCTCGCTGCTCTTTGAGACGGAGTGCTGGGCGGAACAGGTTGAATTTATTGCCCGGGGTGATGCCTGCGATACTTTTGTGGTGCGTCCATCGGATCGGTCAATTGAGCAGGAGATCGACCAGTTACTCGCAAGTGATGCCGCCACCCGCGCGGATCTGGCGGTCGCATTGCAGAAACTTCAAGCGGAGATTGAGCAGCGGAAGCAGATTGAGGCCGAGTTGCGCCGGAGCCAGTCACTGTTGCAGGGGTTGATTGACGGTCTGCCTGCCGGAGTGATCGCAAAAGATGGTGGCGGGCGTTACCTGATTGCCAATACCTTTGCTGCGCAAAGAGTCGGGTGTATGCCGGACGAACTGATCGGGCTGACGGACTTCGATATTCTGTCATCCGAGGAGGCGAGTGCAGCCACGGCGCGTGAACAGCAGGTATTTGCCACCGGAAACCCGGTTGAGCGTGAGGTTAGTGTGTCGCTGGTGGGAGGAACACTTACGTTTCTTGCCACAAACTTTCCCATCCGCGACGACCAGGGCAATTTGTATGCGGTGGGTGGTATCGGCCTGGATATCACGGAGCGTAAGCGGGCCGAAGCGCAACTGCAGATCTTCAAAGCCCTGGCTGAGAGTTCGCCTGATGCAATCGGTATTGCTGCTCCCGATGGTATTATTAGCTATGCCAACCAGTCTTTGCAGCAGATGTTTGGCTATGATAATGCAACGGTTGGTATGCTGAATACGACACTGTTTACTGATGTGGATCAACGTGAACGCATACCTGCCTTGATGGGGGAAATCTCGACGCGGGGGGCATGGACCGGCTTGCTCACCGGAAGACGCCAGGACGGTAGCACCTTCCCGGCGCAGGTGTCTGCCTTTGCTATTAGTGATAGCCAGGGCAACCTGTTGGCCTTGCCGGCGATCATCCGTGATATGAGTGAGCAACAGCGCCAGGAAACCGAACGGACCGCACTTCAGCAGCAGGTCATCGATGCACAGCGGGATGCCCTGCGTGAATTGTCGAGCCCGCTCATTCCGATTTCTGAGGATGTGGTGATTATGCCGCTGATCGGGACAATTGACAGCGGGCGGGCGCAACAGGTGTTGGAAGTGCTGCTGGAAGGTGTGGCGCAGCATCAGGCCGAACTGGTGATCCTGGATATTACCGGCGTATCGGTGGTGGATACCCAGGTCGCGCAGGCGTTGGTCCGGGCAGCCCAGGCGGTGAAGTTGCTGGGCGCGCAGGTCATGCTGACCGGCATTCAGCCCCAGATTGCGCAGACGCTGGTTCACCTGGGAGTTGAACTGAGTGGTATTATCACGCGGGGTAGTTTGCAGGCTGGAATCAGTGCGGCACTGGAGCGCCCGGCAACAGCATCATCTGCTACCAATCGAGACCCATCACGACAAATGATGATGCGTTCTTTCAATCCAGATGTTAGGGAATGATTGGGAGATAATTGTTCAGCGCCATCCG
>CAKZQX010000169.1 GCA_937141995.1 uncultured Chloroflexaceae bacterium
GACGAGGTTATCCGCACCTTCCGCGACCATCTACACATCCCCCTCATTGCCGTTAATGCCACCGAGGAGTTTCTTGCGGCCCTGGAAGGTGTCTCGGACCCGGAACAGAAGCGCAAAATCATTGGCGAGCGGTTTATTCGCCTGTTCGAGCGCGAGGCACGCCGCCTGACCGACCAGGACACCGCTTTGCCCTTCCTCGCGCAGGGAACACTCTACCCGGATGTGATCGAGAGCAGCGCCCCGGATCGGGCGCAGGGTGTCACCATCAAGACGCACCACAACGTCGGCGGTCTCCCGGCTGACATGCAGATGACCCTGGTTGAGCCACTGCGCTATATGTTCAAAGATGAAGTGCGGGCCGCCGGGCTGGAACTGGGCCTGCCCGACGACTGGATCTGGCGGCATCCCTTCCCCGGCCCCGGTCTGGCTGTACGTATCCTCGGCCCCATCACCTGGGAGCGGCTCGAAACACTACGCCAGGCCGATGCCATCTTCACCGGCGAATTGCGCGCCGCCGGGCTCTACCGGGCAACCCAGCAGGCTTTCGCCGTCTTGCTGCCGGTCCAGAGCGTTGGCGTGATGGGCGATGAACGCACCTACGCCGATACGATTGCTCTGCGCGCCATTACCACCGAGGACTACATGACCGCTGACTGGGCACGCCTGCCCTACGAGCTACTGGGGCGCATCAGTAGTCGGATCGTCAACGAAGTCGCGGGTGTAAACCGGGTGGTCTACGATATTTCCTCTAAGCCACCGGCGACAATCGAGTGGGAATAAGCTGTCTGGGCGAATGATGATGGACGCGCAGTATGACGACGCAGCTTCGGCTTTTCCGCCCCTATCCGCCCGCGCCTCGGCCCCAGGCAAACTGATCCTGTGTGGCGAGCACGCTGTCGTGTATGGGCAACCCGCCATTGCGCTGCCCCTCCCCGATATCCGCGCCCATGTAGAGATTACCGCCGGGTCGCCGGGCAGTGGAGTACGGCTCAATGCGCCCGACCTGGGGCGCGCCTGGATCGCCGATGCCCATCCGGACGACCCACTGAGCGAACTGGTCCGCGCAACCCTGCGCCATCTGGGAGTAGACCCGCCCGATCTGCATATCACCCTGACATCAACCATTCCGATTGCCGGGGGCATGGGCAGTGGCGCCGCTATCGCCACGGCACTTGTGCGCACGCTGGCAACCTTCATGGGGCACACTCTGCCGCCGGAGCAGGTTTCGGCGCTGGTGTACGCCAGTGAAGAACGCTTTCACGGTACACCCAGCGGCATTGACAATACCGTGGTTGCCTATGACCAGCCGATCTGGTTTGAGCGGCGCGGACCGGCGCACCCCAATCTAATTACACCCATCAGCATTGCCGAACCGCTGACGCTGGTTGTCGGCGATACCGGAATCCGCAGCGCGACCCGCCTGCCGGTAGGCATGGTACGCCGGCAGTGGCAGGCCAATCCCACGCACTATGAGCAGTTGTTTGCGCAGGTCGGCACACTGGTACAGCAGGTACACACGGCGCTGGCAACCGGTGAGCAAGCGACGCTGGGTGTACTCATCAACGCCAACCAGACGCTGCTGGAACAGATTGGCGTCTCGTCGAGCGAACTGGAGCATCTGGTTGCGGCCGCACGCGCGGCCGGCGCACCGGGGGCCAAACTGTCGGGGGCCGGTTGGGGCGGTGTTATGTTCGCCCTGACCAATCCGGACAACCAGGCGGCCGTGATGACAGCGCTAACGCGCGCCGGAGCTACCCGCGTGTTGGCAACGACCATTCATGCAACCCAACCCTGAAAGATACTACTGGTTTATTCCATAGGGATAGCCCGTTGCGCCTCCGGGGGGGCGAAACGTCTTTCGCCCCTACCTCGTTGGGGAATGACCCAGTGGTATCCTGAAGGGCCGAAAATTACACGACTTACGCGGTGGGTCCACAAACTGGACATTTGCCCAGGTGGACGCCCGATTCGCCTGCGGCAGCATGGTACATTTTGATCGTTTTTCACAAAAAATTTGCACTGTGTGCAAATTTTTTGTGAAAAAAGTATGGGTTCTTCCGCCCTGCCGGAGGCGGAATCTCCTATCGGGTCAACGACCGCGTAAGTCGTGTAAATTACCCGAAACGGATACCATAAACCGGGCAGTCTGGGGTATAATAGACATATTGCAAGCAAAGATCTGCATAATAGAGTGAAATAGATTCGTTTCAACAGAGTTACCGAGGTTCTACTCCATGGCAAAGATTATGGTCGCCATGAGCGGCGGCGTGGATAGCTCCCTGGTGACGGCGCTGCTCCACGAGCAGGGTCACGCTGTTACCGGCGTCACCATGCATCTCTGGGAGGGGGATGACGAGGGCATCTACGAGAGCCAGTGCTGTTCGCAGGAGATGGTCGCCGGGGCGCGACGGGTCTGCGCACAACTGGACGTGCCCTACTATGTCTTCAACTATCAGCGGGAGTTTCGCCGGCACGTTATCGAATATTTTTTGAGTGAATATGCGCATGGTTATACACCTAACCCCTGTCTGGCATGTAATCGCGATTTAAAATTTCGCTTCCTGCTTGAGCGTGCCCAGGCGCTGGGGTTTGACTACCTGGCAACCGGGCACTATGCGCAGATCCGGAAGCCGGATGGGCAGCCATACGAGTTGTGGCGCGGCGTTGACCATGCCAAGGATCAGTCCTACGTGCTCTATATGCTTCAGCAGCATGAGTTGGCCCGCTTGCAGTTCCCGCTGGGCGGAATGAGCAAAGCTGAGGTGCGCGCGCTGGCACGGGAGCGCCTGCTGGCGACGGCTGACCACCCGGAGAGCCAGGATATTTGCTTTATTCCCGATAATGACTATCGCCGCTTCCTGCGCGAGGAAGCCCCCGAAAGCATGCTGCCCGGCCCAATTATCGACCACGACGGGCAGGTGGTTGGGCAGCATAAAGGGCTGCCATATTACACGGTCGGGCAGCGTAAAGGGCTGGGGATTACCAGTCCACAGCCGCTCTTTGTCACCGAACTCGATACGGAGCGAAACGCCCTGATCGTTGGCCCGGCGGAAGCGGCCACCCGGCACATCTTTACCATTGAGCAGGCGAAATTCGGCAACGGTACCTGGCCGGATGTACCGTTCACCTGCCAGGTACAGATCCGCGCCCACGCGACACCGGTTGAAGCCACCATCACACCATGCGGTGAGCAGCGGCTGCAGGTTACATTCAGCAAACCACAGCGGGCGATTACGCCGGGACAGGCGGGCGTGTTGTATGACGGCAATCGGCTACTGGGGGGAGGACGGATTGCCCGCTCACAGCCGGCGGAGAACTCCGACCTATGAATACCCTGGCTCCAGCGACCGCACTCCTGCTCCTGCTGGCAACGGCCTGTGCGTCGTTGGCCCACTTCCTGTGGGGAAAACACTGGCTGCAACTACCGATCTTCTGGTTAGCCGCATTTATGGGGTGTCTTGTGGCGTATGGGCTTGGTCTGCAATTCCCGCTTGGCCTGCCGACCCCAGCCGATGTACCGGTGCTGGAAGCGGTGTTGGCAGCATGGCTCTTGATTATCGTTGCCTCACGCCTACGAGTATGATATAATCGTCCGGGTGGACCCGGGGGAGTTGACCCGTTGCTGAGTAAAGCTATGTGGCGCGCCAGGATGCGTTGCTGCCGGCAGGAGTGCTGTTGTGTTCAAGTGGATCGCTACTGGTATTGTAACGATTGTTATTATAACTATTGCATTCATTGTTGCCGCGTCACTATTTGAAGAATTCCGGGTCATTGCCCGTGATGTTGCGATTGTTATCGTGGCCGTATTTCAGATGATCAGTGCTATTCTCCTTATCGTTTTGCTTATCGCCGTCTTGTATGTTATTCGTGTTTTGAATCGACTGGCGAGTGATACACTTGCACCTGGTATTAACAGCGCTACCGAAAAGGTCAACGAAGTGTTGGACAGCGCCCGCTCCGTGACGGATGATGTGCGCGAGTCGAGCAGCGCGGTGACAACAACAACCGTCTTTATTGCGGAACGGGTGATCACGCCGATTATTCGTATCTCCAGCCTTGTTACCGGCGTACGCACCGCCGCTACCACGCTGGCCCGGCGGAGTGTCAAATCCGAGGAACATTAGGACTACCTGTACCATTTTACCTATTGTTAACTAGTACCCGTTCACTATTGTTGTAGTTCCCAGACCGTGTTATGATAATAACCTACAGGCTGTCGTTCTGTGCATCGATGTGCCAACGACAGCCTTCTAGTTAAAGGGATTGCATGGGACAGCAGCACGTTGCATATGGTGGTCAGGCCGTTATCGAGGGCGTTATGATGCGGGGACGGCAACAGGCAACCGTGGCGGTACGCCGGCCCACGGGGACGATTGCCTATAAACATTTCCCCCTGGACGCACAGCGCCGTACGACCCTGGAGCGCCTTCCCTTTGTGCGCGGTGTGTTGATGCTGTGGGATGCATTGAACCTGGGCGTACGCGCCCTGAATTTCTCGGCCAGTGCCGCGCTGGGTGAGCAGGAGCAGTCTACGGGAGCCTCGATTGGCACCCTCATAGTGTCACTGGCAATTGCGATTGGGCTCTTCTTTGTATCACCGCTTTTACTCGCCAGTCTGGCCGGACACCTGGGAGCAAACCTGTTTCAGCGTGAACTGCTCGAAGGAGTCCTGCGGCTTGGTATCATTGTTGGCTACATCGTTATGATCGGCCGGATTTCCGAAATTCAACGGGTTTTCGGGTACCACGGAGCAGAACATAAAGCAGTCAACGCATATGAGGCCGGCGCACCATTGACGGTCGAGTCCGTGCGAGGATTCTCGCTTATTCACCCGCGTTGTGGTACGAGCTTTCTGGCAGTCGTTGTATTGATCAGTTTTGTCATCTTTCTGTTCCTGGGTGGGCTGCCCTTCTGGGTCAGGTTACTTTCGCGCGTTGTGCTGGTACCGGTTATTGCGGCTGTGGCATACGAACTGTTGCGGCTCTCGGCCCGGCATTACCATCGCGGGTGGGTACGGACACTGATTGCGCCTTCCCTCTCACTGCAACAACTGACAACCCGCGATCCAGATGATACAATGATAAAGACCGCTATTGCTGCACTTTTGCCGGTACTGGCTGCTGACGGTGTTTCAGTACGCTAGACCCTAACGACC
>CAKZQX010000170.1 GCA_937141995.1 uncultured Chloroflexaceae bacterium
GTGGCGACTGTGTCATTATTCCCTGTTTCCTCTCTCACTTACACACGTTACGCGGTGCAGTCTCTTGCAACCTGTTGATCGACCCAAAAGCCGGCTTCGTCTGCGGCAGCATGGTACTTTAGCTTCTCTTATTCACACGAGTTACGCGGTTACCATGCAAACCGGACGTTTCACCCGATGGGAACCCGGCTTCGCCTGCGGCAGCATGGTACGTTTTTATCTTTGTGCGCAAAACATTTTTTACAAAGTAAAAAATGTTTTGCGCACAAAGGATGGTGTCTTCCGCCTTGCCGGAAGCGCTATCTCCTTTCAGGGGAGTGCCCATGTACTTCGTCTTATTTGAAAGGTATTGATTTTAGCTTATCTCATTCAGGAAAATTCGGCTCTCTGAGCCGGATTTTCCTGAATAAGATGGTGTCTTCCGCCTTGCCGGAGGCGCAATTCCTTGTCGGGTCACCGATCATATAGCTTGTGTCACGTATTTCTTAGAGCCTGTCTGAAACGGTGGTTCGCGTCGGTCACACGGCATGCTGGTTGCCCCGGATACACCGGGCAGCGCCCCTGGCGTCCCGGCGTCAGCCGGTTCCGGCCACACCCCGGCTGACGCCGGGACTCCCGCGCCGGGGCCGTAGCCCCATGACAAACCCTAACCCTTTAGTCCCGCAGCTCTTTCTAGCCCTGCTTCGGCGCTGTTTCCAGGATCTGCAGAATACCCTGGATCGGGATGCGCACCCAGTCGGGCCGGTTGTTAAGTTCATAGCCCAGTTCGTAGACCGCTTTCTCCAGCAGGTAGGCATTCAGCAGCACCGCAAACTCCTCGCGGGACTGCGGTAGGAACGCGGCATCGCTGGTCGTCTCCCGGTAAGCCTTCAGGAAGACCGCGCTGACCCAGAGATACCAGTAGTTGGCCCACGGGTCCAGGCGGGCAAAGTCGGCCTCCCGGATGCCGGTACCGGGCGTCTGGCGGAACAGCGCCGCATACGCGGCATAGTGGAACGACCGCAGCATCCCGGCGACATCGCGCAGCGGGGAGCGCTTGATGCGCCGCTCGCTCAGTGGGCGGGCCGGCTCCCCCTCAAAGTCGATAATCGAAAAGTCCTTCCCGGTATGCAGCACCTGCCCCAGGTGGTAGTCGCCATGGCAGCGAATACGCATGGCCGTGATCTTCTGATCCAGCAGCGCGCCATAGCGCTTGAGCAGATCGGCTTCGGCGGTCAGCACCTTCTGCGCCTCGGCCTGACCGGTTTCGGGCAGTTTATCCAGTTGTTTGCGCAGCGTCTGGAGTGCCTGCGTGGTCAGGCTGCGCATCGACTGATAGATTGAGCGCTGGTACAGCGTAGTAAACGGCTCCGGCGCAAAGTTGGGGTTGCGCGGGTCCGACGCCAGCGCCAGATGCATCTCTGCCGTCCGCTGCCCCAGCAGTCGCGCGGACTCCAGGTAGGTGCCGATGGTGTCTACCGCCAGTTGCGGCAGTTCTTGCTCTGCCGTATCCAGCAGAGTCTCAGCCGAAATTGCCACATCCGCGATCTCTTCGTCGGCAAACTCGGTCAAAACGCGCTCGAAGTAGGCTCCGGACAGATCCAGCGTATACTTCCAGGCATCGCCCTCGTTCGGCACAAAGCCCTGCAGAATCGCCATGGTCATCGGCTCGCCGCGATCCTTCTGATACTCCAGCATCCCGGCCACGGGCGGAATATGCGGGAAGTTGCGCTCGGTCAGGAAGCGCCCGATCTCCAGGTCGGGGTTAACGCCGCCCTCCATTTTGCGGAAGACCTTCATGATCAGGCTATCACCATAGATTACCGACGAGTTGCTCTGCTCTGCCCGCACCGGGTTGGCATCCAGCGGCCCCTCGTTTGTGCGCAGGATCGACTGTAGGATGCGCACCGGCGATGCAGAGATCTCCCCATTCGCCCCACGCATGCGCCGGCGTGTCTTGATCGCCTCCAGCAACGCATTACAGAATGCCGGCTCAATCAGCGGGTCGTAGAGTACCCCTTCTACATTCGCCTCTTCTACGTGCAGACGGGCCAGGACGGTGTGGGCCTGGTGCTGGGTCAACTGCTCGGCGCGCTCACCGGTTGCGAATGTCACCGGCAGCACATACACCTCCGGATCGCCCTCAGTATAATCGACATTGATCAGCATGATGTAGGCTGCCCCAATCTGGCTGCCATTACCATGCACCGGGATCGTATCGACAATTTGTACACCTTTGACCCGGCGGGCCTTACTGCGGAACCAGCGCCGCGCGCGCATATAGTCCGGCAGAGTACGGATAAGCGCATCACGCTGCTGGTTTTGCAGAATGCGTTCCCAGGAACCCCGCACCTTCAGGGTTGGAATTTTGCTCTCTGTACCAGGTTTACCCACGGTACCTCCTTCTACCCGCTGTGGCTCGACTGAGAACCAGTAGAACGAGTGCGGCCCCAGCGTAATAAAGTAAGGCAAATCACCAATCGGCGGAAAATCCACCCGCCCAAACATCTCAACAGGCATCAGACCCTTATATTCGGACAGATCTAATTCCACACACTGCACAAAGCGCGATAGATTGGCAATGACGAGGATAATCTCATCCTCAAAGCGGCGCACAAAGGCGAGTACCTTGCGATTCTCCGGTTGGAGAAATTCTATCGTCCCGCGACCAAAGGCTTTGTAGCGCTTGCGCAGTGAAATTAGTCGTTTCATCCACCAGAGCAGCGAGTGCGGGTTGTTGCGCTGAGCTTCAACATTAACGGTTTCGTAGTGGTATTCCGGGTCAATATTGATCGGCAGGTAGAGTTGCTGCGGGTTGGCGCGCGAGAAACCGGCGTTGCGGTCGGCGCTCCACTGCATGGGCGTGCGGACGCCGTCGCGGTCGCCCAGGTAGATATTATCGCCCATGCCGATCTCATCGCCATAGTAGATCACCGGCGTACCCGGCAGCGAAAAGAGCAGGCCATTCATCAACTCGATCTTGCGGCGATGGTTGCCCAGCAGCGGCGACAGGCGACGACGGATGCCCAGGTTGATCCGCGCCTGGCGGTTCTGCGCATAGACCCG
>CAKZQX010000171.1 GCA_937141995.1 uncultured Chloroflexaceae bacterium
TCCGCTGCCAGGAGATGCCGTCAATCTCGAACGTGCGCCCACTGGGGGGAATATCCCCCGCAACGGTGTGGATGGCTGCGCCCAGGTGCGTGCCCCCGCCGAGCCAGCGCGTCACGACCGTGTCCCCAAAGGCAACCATATCCTGCGGGTGGATGTAGAAGTCCGGGAAGCAACTGTGCAGCATCGTCACCAGTTCTTTGAAGCCATCCGGTCCCCGGTAAGGTTCGGGATGGGTCGGCAGCGTAAAGACGAAGTCGGGTGCGATGAGTTCGTACAGGGTTGCCAGGTTACCGTCGGTCATGATCTCCTTGAAGTAACGCATGGCGATGTATTTGTTACGAATGGTTTCATCAGCCATTGGAATTCTTCCTCCTTTTCGTACAGCCAGTTTTTAGCCGGGTTACACTGAACCGACGTTACATCTCCTTGACCGGCAGCGCGCCGGTATCGCCCACCGGCTCAAATGAGTCGACAATGTAGGCGACAACCACGGGCTTGCCGCTGGTGGGTGAGCGCCGCACGTTCCAGGTCTGTCCCGCCAGGAAAGCGATCCGCTCGCTGTTGGGGGCAGGTGGGTTCCAGACGCTGGCCTGCCAGTGGGTCATAATTTTGACTTCGGCCTGATCGCCGGCCGGGTTGACCGTGATGGCAAGTTCTTTCGTCTCGTGAACCTCATCAAAGAAGGTGTTGGTTACGCGGTTGTACCACTGGGCCACCCCCTCGCGGTCGGTGACGGTCACTTCGGGAAAGCGAAACTCCAGTTCGCCATCGGCCACCATTGCCATAAACTCGTCCAGTGTGACATGCACATCCAGCGCGCGATACCAGTCATCTACGAACTGCTTGACTTCCGCCTCGGTCAACGGTGTGGTTGTTGTGGTCATGGTTGTATCTCCTGTGTGGGCCAGTTACCTGGCACAGTATGCTGATTCCGAGATTTCTCGTGTATCCTTCTCGCCTGTCATACCAATGTGCCATCAAACCAGCAATCAACTGGAATGGGCTCAACGGACGCAACGGCGGCATATTCCTGTTTATCATCTCTGCGTCCTCGGTGTGCTCTGTGGCTATGACAACAGATCGGTATCAGAGCGGTTGAATTACTGGCCGCAGGTCGCGCCGATCCGCTCCGGATGCGTATCACTCTCGAGTACCAGGTCGATCAGGAAGGGACCGGGATGCGCCAGCGCCTGCTCAATCGCCGGGCTGATCTCCCAGGGTTGCTCCACCCGTACGCCCGGCACGCCCATTGAGCGGGCCATCTCAGCGAAGTGCAGCGGTGGATGCGACAGATCAAAGCTCAACGGGAAATCATGTTTGGCAATGTCGCGCTCACGCCAGTACTGCTCGATATTGAGTTGCAGCAGCCGGTACGAGGCATTGTTGCAGACGACAAACTTGACATTGACATTGTGGCGGGCAGCACTCCAGAGCGCCTGGATGGTATACATCGCCCCACCATCACCCGTAAACCCGATGACGGTCTTGTCAGGGTTGGCAAGCTTCGCCCCGATTGCGCCGGGGATGCCGACCCCCAGCGAGCCGCCACGGGTGAGGAAGTAGTGCCCGGTCTGTTCGGGCGGCCAGTAGCGCACCAGATCGGGTGAACTGGTCAGCGCCTCATCGAAGATAATCACATCCGCTTGCGGCAGTTGCGCCACCAGTTCGGCGGCAAAGCGGGACATCTTCAGCGGCACCTGATCACGGACATCGGCATCTGCCTGCAACGCAGTCGCGCGCCGGGCTTCCTTCTCGCCGGCCAGCGTCGCCATCCGCTGTTGCGCAACATCGCGCTGTGCGGACGACATGACACGCTCCAGCGCCTCGGACAGCATCCCTAGCGAGAGCTTCGGGTCGGCGACGACGCCCAGATCGACCGGGTGGTTTTTGGCGATCTCGTAGGCATTCAGGTCAATGTGAATAACTTTCGCCCCCGGAGCGAAGATATCGCCCAGTTCGGGGAATACCTCCGGCAGCACGTAGGTGCCACAGATCAGAATGACATCACCCTTCTGCATCACCGGCAGGCTGGCCGATCCGAACATATGCCCGGTCATGCCCTGGTAGAGCGGGTGGCTGTAGCTGATATTGACCTCGCCCGCATCCGCTTCCCAGACCTCGGCCCCCACCTGTTCGGCCACGCGGGTCAGTTCTGCCTGCGCGCCGGAGTAGGCCACGCCATCGCCGATAAAGATCATTGGTCGCTCGGCCGCGGCCAGCAGTTCGGCGGCTTCGTGGATCATGCTGGCGGACGGCGCAACGCGGGTGGAGGGAATCGAGGTGGGGCGGACGGTTTCCACCACGGGTGCATCCAGGATATCTTGCGGAATGCAGACATAGACCGGACCCATCGGCGGCGTTGCGGCAATTTTGATGGCCCGCCGCAGCACGCGCAGCAGCGAGGAGGGCTCCATCACCATCGTGGACCACTTGGTCACCGGGCGGGCAAAAGCGACCAGGTCGCCCGCCATCTGTGCATCCAGCGCCTGATATTTAATGCCCGCATCACCGCCGATCACAACCAGCGGCGCGTGCCCACGCATCGCCTGGTAGAGCGCGCCTATGCCATTGCCTACCCCCGGCGTGCTATGCAGTTGCACCAGCGCCGGCTTCTGCGTAGCGCGGGCATAGCCGTCGGCCATCATCACCGCCACCGACTCCTGCAGCGTCAGGATGTACTTCATCTCCGGGTAGTCCCACAGCGCATCCAGCAGACCCTGCTCAACCGTACCAGGGTTGCCGAACATATGCGTCATGCCATCGGCCAGGAACTGCTCAACTAGCGCAAAACGTCCAGTTTTCCGGCTCATCGCTTACTCTTTCCGTTCACAGAACTGAGAACTGAGAACTTGACTAAGAACCAAGACCTGAGAAACTGTCTGAAACAGTGGTTTGCGTCGATCATACGTCATTCTGTTTGCCCTGATACACCGGGCAGCGCCCCAGGAGTCCCGGCTTCAGCCGGTGTGCGGCCGGAACCGGCTGAAGCCGGGAC
>CAKZQX010000172.1 GCA_937141995.1 uncultured Chloroflexaceae bacterium
TGGCGGGGACGCACTCACATTTTACCCTGGACTATCCCTGCCATACGCCCATTGAGCAGCACTGGTTTACCGGGTATATCACCCGCCTGGCAGCGTCTGGTCCCGCCTGCGTTGTCACGGCCCACGCGGATATTACCGACCGTAAACGGGCCGAACAGGCACTACAAACCAGCGAGCGGCGTCTGCGCCGGCTTACCGACGAACTGGAAATGGCGAACCGCCATCTGCGCGATAACCGCGATATTCTGCAAACCATTATCGATACCATTGACGATGGGTTTGTATTGCTTGACCATGACGGGTATGTGCGGGCAGTGAACCGGGCAATGACGCTCCTGCTGGGACGCTCTCACGCCGAAGTGCTTAAGCAACCCTGGGCCGCGCTTTGCCGGCCGGCCGGAACCGATGCAACCCATACCCTGACCTTTCCCGGTGCCTGGGTGCTTGACACTGTGCATGATGGTCAACCCCGCCGGCGGCGCGAACGCATCTGCTATCCCGACGGCACAACGCATGTGTTCGATATGCAGACCCTGCTCACGCGATCACCCGTTGAACAATCGCCCCCTGCACAAGCAAAAACAACCGGCCCGCCAATCGGCACTCACGTTGTGTTGTATGTTGCCGATATCACCGAGCGTCTCCAGCAGGAAAGCCAGGTTCGGCATACCGAACGCACTGTGGCCGGTAAAACGATTACGGCACTTGTGGCCCACCGGATGAATACACCCTTACAGACAATTCAGGCGACCCTGGAAATGCTCGCCGAAACTGACGAAGTGGAGCAGGCCGATATACTTGCGCGGGCACGCGAACAGATTGAACGCATTGGTGTCATATTACAGGAATTAGATAGCCGCTACCACTCGCCCCCGGAGTAACCTGATGCGCATACTGCTCGATTACGGAAACCAATTCAGCAGAAATACGCTGATAGATTCATATCACCTTGAGCGGGGCTATAGGCAAAGATGACGGAACAGCGTAACCGCCGGTCTATCTCCAGCAGATAGACCCGGCAAGCATCGCGTCACCCGCAATAAGGTAAAAATGAGGTTAAAAGGGTTGGAATGCTAGCCGACCAGACTACAGTTGCCACGACATACTACTCACAGGAGTTACGCGGTTGTTGATCCGGCATAGAGTTTTGCCTCCGGCAGGGCAGAAAAACCCCGCTTGTTCACCGCCATAGTTGTACGATGTAAAACATGGATGTGGACAAGATAAAAACTTACCATATTGCTGCAGGCGAAACCGGGCGTTATCGGGCTCAAACGCCCGGTTTGTAGACTCACCGCGTAACTCGTGGAAACTAAGGAAAGAAGGATGACTGCTTCTATTCTGTTAGTTGAAGATGATCATGATATGCGGGAAGTGATTGCGCGCATACTGGAGCGGACGGGCTACCATGTGACCCAGGCCGCCAATGGTGAGCAGGCAATTCGGCTATTAACCCAGACCGACCCGGATCGTCCGAGTTATGATGTGGTGCTGACTGACATCATCATGGAGAATATTGACGGCGTCGAAGTTGCCAATGTTGCTCGCACCCAACCTGACCCGCCCGAGGTTATCTTACTCACCGGCCATGCTACCCTGGACACTGCCATTGCCTCCGTCCGCGCCGGGGTCTTCGACTACCTACAGAAGCCCTGCCGGATGATCGAGTTACGCGAACGCCTGAACGCCGCGATCACCCGCCGCAAGATCCGGTTGCAGCAGGCGCGCGCCTCAGATGCACTACAGAAAGTTGCCGAGACGATTAACCAGGCCCGACAGTCGGGAGTTCCCACACCATCTGGAGCAGAGCAGAACGACCAGGCAGCCGACACCGGCACACGCTACCTGACGGTCGGCGCGCTGCGCATTGATACCCACCGCCACGAAGTCTGGCTCAACAACGAGCCACTCCACGTCACCCCAACCGAGTACACAATTTTGACCTATCTGGCGGCCAGCCCGGGGCAGGTTATCTCATTTCTTGATCTGGCTCGCCCGATCTATGGAGAAAGCACTGATCAAGCCGGCGCGCGGGATCTGATTCGCTGGCACATGCGCAATCTCCGCCATAAATTTTATACCAACTATATTATTAGTGTACGCGGAGTTGGATATATGCTTGCCAATCCCGATGAGCCCGATAGTTCAGGCGAGTGACTGCCCAGTAATCCTGGTAGTTGCCAATATGGTTGCATGCGGATGACGTGTGGAGGAGCGCAGCAAGCTGTTCTCAGTTTTACAGGAGTTACGCGGTGGGCGTTTGGACCACGAACACCACGATATGAGCGAACACCGCGAAACGGCCAATGCTGCCATGGATCAGGCGATCCCGTGTTTTGCGGAGGATATCGCCTCCGGCAGGGCGGAAGAAGACATTCTTGTTCACGAACATGTGGCTCTCCGAGCCACATGTTCGTGAAAAAGAAAAAA
>CAKZQX010000173.1 GCA_937141995.1 uncultured Chloroflexaceae bacterium
GAACAGATCACGGCGTGCCCCGGCTAACTGCCCTTCGACCAGCGCCAGCGCCCACTGGTTGCCCAGCGCGCCTCGTGGCAGCAGCTCAACCGTCGCCTGACCGTCGGCAATCGTTACAGATTTTATGTCAACCAGCTGCCCACGCGCATCATACATCTGAAGCTCGGCGGGACCGCTGTAGTCGGCAATGTGCAGCGCCAGCGTCACCGGTTGCAGCGGCGCAACCGTCACCAGTTGCGCCTGCGGTGCATCTGCCAGGGCAATCTCGGCCCGCCGGGGAGAGGCCGCCAGGGTCAGTAGCGCTTCCGGCACATGCGTCTGCCAGTCGGCGGCTTGCGGCAGCGCCACCACCTCACCGGCATCCGCGTCACTGGCTGCCAGCCACATATGATCGAAGAACTGCACCAGGCGGCCATCCAGCCAGAGCGGATCGCGCAGCGGTGGCCCGGCCCGCTCACCGCCCAGCAGTCGCCATGTTTCGCGGAACGCGGGATGGATCGTTGCCGGATGGTCGGCCTCCTTCGGCGTGACAGTCGCGGCGGGCGAATTATCGTTCAGATCCAGTTCGGCGATGGTTGGAGTACATGCTCCACTCACACATATACAGAACAGGAGTAGCAGTGTAGCAAATAGATTTGTGTGTTGCATAATCCTCGGCGTTCTCGGCAAATATGCGGAACATTATATGTGACGTTGCAAGCACAAAGCAACCGCGAACAAAGAACAAACAACCCTCTGCTGGGACGGTACACGACCGGCTTTGTTCGCTGTTCCTCGATTCTCGGCCCGCTGTGATATACTTGAACGGATAACGCGGCAACTTTCAGGCTGCCCAATTTACGTTCGTATGACAAATTACCTCTACCAGCGGCTGGCGCAACTGGTTCAGGCATGGCGGGCCGACGGCTATCCCTGCGCCGCTACGCCCACCATCAGCGAGATCCTCACCTACCAGATCGATCCGGCGACCCGGACAGCGCACTTCCTGCGCCCGCCCCAACTGCGCGCCCTGGAGACCTACTGGTACCTGCGGCTGGTGGCGCAGACGCCCCATATGGTTGACCTCTATGCGCAACTCTTCCCCGATCCGGATGAACACTGCGCGGCGCTGGGGCTAACCAGCCCGGCCATCCGGGACTTTATTGCGGCGCAGGGACAGGCCGCCCTCTGGCAGCGCCTCAGGTGCGACAGCGATTTCGTGCGCGCCCACAAACTGGAAGCGCTGCACGAAAGCTTCACCCTCCCCTACCCCAGCTACATCCTGGCGCTGGCGATGGGCACAGGCAAAACCCTGCTGATTGGCGCAATTATCGCCGGCGAGTTTGCCATGGCGCTGGACTACCCCGATGGGCCATTCGTCCAGAATGCGCTGCTGTTTGCACCAGGTAAGACGATTCTCGCGGCGCTGAGGGAACTGGCAGATGTGCCGTATGCCAGAATTCTGCCACCGCGCCTGTTTAAGGATTTTGCCGCCTCGGTCAAGCTGACCTTCACACGCGATGGCGACAAAGATCTGCCGGTCATTCGCGGGTCATGCTTCAACATTATCGTTACCAACACCGAGAAGATTCGTATTCGCCAGGAGACGATCCGCCGGCGCGACATCGGCACACGTTTTGCACCGGAACCGACTGCCCGCACTATGGTAGCGAATCTGCGGCTGCAAACCCTCGCCGGCCTGCCCAATCTGGCCGTTTTCGCGGACGAGGCACACCACACGTATGGACCGGCACTGGGGCGCGAACTCAAGCGCGTGCGCCAGACTGTCGATTACCTGCATCGTCACAGCCCTAACCTGATCGGCGTGATCAACACAACCGGCACGCCCTACTTTGCGCGTCAACCCCTGCGCGATGTCGTCATCTGGTACGGCCTGGCGGCGGGCATCGCCGACGGTATTCTCAAAGAGGTTGCGGGAAATATTCAGGCCTACCGGTTTGACGCGACCAACGCCGACCAGTTTGTCTTCGAGGTCATCACCGACTTCTTCCACGACTATGCCGGGGTGCAGTTGCCGAATGGCGCTCCGGCGAAGCTGGCAATCTACTTCCCGCAGACGAACGACCTGGAGGAGCTGCGGCCCGTGATTGAGCACGCCCTGTTTGCTGCCGGCCAGCCACCTACCGTTGTGCTGACCAACACCAGCCGCTCCGCGCAATGGGAGATCGACGCTTTCAACCGGCTGAATGATCCGACCAGCCCACACCGGGTGATCCTGCTGGTCAATAAAGGCACCGAGGGCTGGAACTGCCCCAGCCTGTTTGCCTGCGCGCTGGCACGCAAACTCAAGACCTCGAACAATTTTGTGTTGCAGGCGGCCACCCGGTGTCTGCGCCAGGTGGCCGGCAACCAGACCCCGGCGCGCATCTACCTATCGCGGGAGAACCGCGCCATCCTGGAGCGCCAATTGCGGGAGACCTACGGCACAAC
>CAKZQX010000174.1 GCA_937141995.1 uncultured Chloroflexaceae bacterium
CGCCGCGCATCAGCTTTTCAGACAGTCTCTTAGCGGAGTAATTCGCCGGCAGCATCCTGATCCAGGGTTGCCAGAAGCGTTGTCAGACTGGGATTACCCAGCGAAATAACCTGCCGGCCCAGGCAGTAGGTAGGCGTACCAAAGACATGTGCCGGTCGCGCTACGTCCGGTTTATCCAGATTAATTACCTCAATCGGATAGCGCGGACGCAGTTGGCGGACACTATTCACCAGGGAAAAGGTGAATGCACAGGTTGGGCAATGGGCTGATATGTAGATGCGAAGGGGTGTCATATGCGGCTCCCTGGGGTCAGGCGTTCGGGTTCGTCCAGAAGGCGTAGACAAGAATTCAGGGCGCGAGGGCAGGATGAACAATGCTGGTTATATTGTCCCTGCGCCCTGGCACGATTACCGGCGCACCTGCCATGCGTAGACCAGTCCGGTCACCAGGCCAAACAGCAGATGCCCGACCAGGCTCATCAGCATTGGCGTCTCCAGGGCCGCGGCAAAGCGTGGCCCCATGCCCATCATTACGGGCATAATCAGCAGGGGACCGAGTACCCACCAGACCGCGCCGTAGATCAGGCCCCAGACGGCACCCTGACCATAGCTTTCACTGCGTGCGCCGAAGATCAGCCCAAACGTAGCTCCGATGAAGGCGCTGATCAACATATGAATCACAAAGCCGATCAGCGCCGCGCTGCTGCCGACCAGCCCGGCAACCATGGGCAGCATGCCCATCGTGCCCATCATCATTCCAAAGACCACGCCACCGGCCAGACCACCGACAATGCCATACGTCACACGCTGCGTAACATTGTTTTGCGTTTGTACTGCTGTAGCCATTGTTTTCTCCTTCGTTGTACGATACAGTTCGATTGCGTATACTTACTGTTGATGCTTCGCAGTGTAACGCAGCGGTGGCCCGAGAATTGTGATATTCTCTACATAACAACAAATCTATTGTAAAGTTGCACAGTTTTTGCGCTACTGCCACAGCCCATTGCCGGAAAACAAACGGCGGAACTCCTCTAATAAAAGATTAACTTTACTTGCACAGCTTTTGCGCTATAATGCTACTCGAAATAGCATTAAGAAAGAGAACTATATCAAAACATAGTCCTGGCAAATAGTGAACAGAGCCCGCCTGACGAAGTTCAGTCGGATAACCTGTTTGTTCTTTGTTCTTTGTTACTCTGTTCTTTACGAAGCTCTGTTCTTTCTGAGGAGGATAGATCACAGATATGGAAACCTGGAATACAGTTAAAACCGGTCTACTGCTTGCCGCACTGACTGCACTCTTTGTCGTTATCGGTGGTGCCCTGGGCGGGCGGGTCGGCATGATCTTTGCCTTCGGCCTGGCGATTGTGATGAATATGGGAGCCTGGTGGTTCTCGGATAAGCTGGCGCTACGCTTCAGTGGCGCACGCGAAGCCGGTCCCAGCGAAGCGCCCGAACTGCACCGGATTGTCGAAACACTGGCGACCCGCGCCGGTCTGCCCAAGCCGGGGGTCTACCTTATCGACAGCGAGACGCCCAATGCCTTTGCCACCGGCCGCAGCCCCAGCAAGAGCGCCGTTGCCGTAACGCAGGGTATTATGCGGATGCTCAATCGGGATGAACTGTCCGGGGTGATTGCCCACGAACTGGCCCATATCAAGAATCGTGACACGCTGATTTCCAGCATTGCAGCGACAATTGCCGGCGCAATTGCGATGATTGCCGAAATTGCGCAGTGGTCGCTGATCTTTGGGGCCTTTACGGGTGACGATGACGACGGCGGTATTGCCGATCTGCTCGGTAGCCTGCTGCTGATTATTGTCGCGCCGATTGCCGCGATGATTGTGCAGATGGCGATCTCCCGCGCGCGCGAGTTTAGCGCCGATGCCACCGGTGCGCGCATTATGGGCGAGGCCCGCCCGCTGGCGGATGCGCTCCGCAAGATCGAACTGGCCTCCCGGCAGATGCCGATGCGGGTCAATCCGGCAACTTCGCACCAGTACATCATCAATCCGTTGACAGGGGGTGGCCTGACAAGCCTTTTCCGCACCCATCCCGAGACGGAGAAGCGCATCGAGCGCCTGATGGCGATGAATCCGCGTGACCTGGCTGTGGCGTAATTCTATTCTAGGTACGTAGATATTTGGATGTCGGCATCGACGTGGGCCGGTTCGCCGGTCCACTCACCATACAGCCCCTGCCGGTCTGCTCCACTGGAGCGGATGGGCAGGGGTTCTGGTTTGATGCTGAACTACCCTGCTGTATCAACTACCTCATCTTCAACTTCTATCGACAGAAAACGCATCTCATACTATAATTTTATTTATAGGAAACCCCTGCTGAAAGGAGCTTTGCAATGAATACCGCCCTGGTCGTTGGTGCCGGGATCGGTGGCCTGGCGATTGCCGCGCGCCTGGCGCGTGACGGATATCGCGTGACGGTCCTCGAGAAAAATGCGCGCCCGGGTGGCCGCACCTCCCTGCTGGAGCGCGATGGCTACCGCTTTGATATGGGGCCGACCCTCTTCCTGATGCCCGCCGTCTTTGCCGAAACCTACAAGGCGCTGGGCGAGCGGATGGAGGATCATCTGGACCTGGTGCATCTGGACCCGACCTACCGGGTTCACTTCCACGATGGTACAATTCTGGATCTGACGCCCAATCTGATCCAGATGCGCGAGCAGTTGGAGGCGATTGAGCCCGGCGCATTTGAGGCGTTTCTGCGCTTCCTGAGCGAAGGCTACCGGCACTACAATGTATCCCTGGAGCGCTTTGTCGGGCGCAACTTCCGCAATATCTTCGACTATTTCAGCCCGGCGAATCTGCCGCTGATTATCCAGCTTAAAGCGCTGAACAAGCATTATGCCAACACATCGCGCTATTTCCGCTCGCCGAGCCTGCGCGCGGCCTTCTCCTTCCAGAATATGTACCTGGGCCTCAGCCCCTATGATGCCCTGGCGACCTATTCGCTGTTGCAGTATACCGAACTGGCCGATGGCGTCCTATTCCCGCGCGGCGGCATGTACCGGGTGATCGAGAGCCTGGCCGGTATTGCCGAGGGGCTGGGCGTGCAGTTCCGCTACAACACGCCGGCCGCGCGTATCGAGGTGGATGGAAGCCGCGCCACTGGCGTGGTCCTGCCCGACGGCGAGCGGCTTGCGGCGGACGTGGTGGTTGCCAATGCCGACCTGCCCTATGTCTACTCCGAACTGTTGCCGGACGATGGCACAAAAGCGCGGTTGGCGCGCAAGAAGTACACCTCGTCGGCGCTGATGTTCTACTGGGGAGTCAGCG
>CAKZQX010000175.1 GCA_937141995.1 uncultured Chloroflexaceae bacterium
TGACGATGCTGCGCGAACGGGAGCGACTGGCGCGCGAGTTGCATGACAACCTGGGGCAGGTGCTGGGCTACATCAAAACCCAGGCCCAGGCCACCCGCGAACTGCTGGCCCGGGGTGAGGTAACAACCGCCGACACCTACCTCTCCCAGATGATCGCGGCTTCCCAGGAGAACCATACCGACATCCGCGAGTTTATTCGCGGCGCGACGGCGCGGGCCACCCTTGACCAGGGCTTCTTCGCCACGCTGGAGCACTACCTGCAGCGCTTTGAGCAGCTCTATGGCATCGAGGTCGGTCTGGAGGTTGCGCCGGATCTGCATGATCATGTGTTTGCGCCGGCAACCGATGTGCAGCTTCTGCGCATTATTCAAGAGGCGCTGACCAACAGCCGCAAGCATGCGCAGACGAACCGGGTGGAGGTGACATTCACCGGCACGGCGGACCAGGTGTGTGTGCAGGTCGCCGACAATGGCCGGGGCTTTGAGCCGCAGCAACTGGCGGCTCCGGCGGAAAACGGCCGGCACTACGGGCTGCGTAGCATGCGCGAGCGTGCCGCCGAGATTGGCGGACATCTGCGCGTCGAAGCACGTCCCGGCGCGGGTACACAGGTGATCGTGCAACTGCCCCGCCGGGTCCGCCCACCGCGCATCTCTTCCCCGCTGCGGGTGCTCCTGGTTGATGATCATCCGCTGTTTCTGCAGGGGATGCAAAACCTGCTCACCGGGCGCGGCGTCGATGTAGTCGGAATAGCCGGCGATGGGGTGGCGGCGCTGACCCGCGCGCGGGAACTCCACCCCGATATCATCTTGATGGATGTTGAAATGCCTACCTGCAACGGACTGGAGGCAACCCGGTTGATCAAGACCGAACTGCCGGACATCCAGATCGTTATGCTGACCATGTCCGAGGATGATGCGCATCTGTTTGAGGCGATCAAGTTTGGCGCATCGGGCTACCTGCTCAAGGGACTGGACGCGGACGCATTCTTTCAGTTGCTCACCGATGTGATGGAGGGCGAGATGGTGATCTCGCCGGGACTGGCCTCCCGCGTCCTGGCCGAGTTTGCCCATCACGACCACCCCGGCGCGCCGCTTCCGGTTGCGGTCCCCCTATTCGACCCGGCCCCCCGGCCCGGCCCGACCTTGACTACGGACGACACCCCCATGCCGTCCGACTGCGCCATGCTCCCGGTTGACCTGACCGAGCGCCAGATCGAGGTGCTATCGCTGGTGGCGCAGGGCTACACCTACCAGGAGATTGGCGACCAGTTGCACCTCAGTAAGCATACCGTCCGTTACCACATGCGCGAGATCATCAGCCAACTGCACCTCAAGAACCGCGCCGAAATCATTGCCTTTGCCCAGCATATCGGGCTGCGTTAGCACGTTGGCACGTTAGCATGTGTCAACGTGCCGATGTCACGACCTATCACGGCGTGATAGGCATGCGTAGAGCGATGCCTATCACGGCATGACCGCTCGGACTATCACCCCAACTATCACCGTGAGGGAGTGTTTTCTGCGGGCTCCTTCCCTACAATCCATCGTGAGCAGTCACACACTCTGGTGCAGAACGCGGCGCTGTGATAGGGACACTCGCCGGTTGCGCATCAGAGTAGGCTCGGTGATTGTTCTACGCACTGGTATAAGTTCAAGGAAGGATCTGCCTGTATGAACAAACGCATTGGTGGCATTCTTGCCGTTGTGATCATGCTTGGATTGACACTCGTGTCGGTTGGCGCGGGCGTGCGGCCCAGCGCCCTGCATGCGCAACCCGACGCAACAACCTTTACCGTCCGCCTGGAGAACATCTCGGATAACAGCGCCCTGCCCGGTCCATTCTCACCCGGCGTCTGGGCCGTCCATGACCAGCCGAATCCCTTCTTCACCGTGAATCAGCCGGATCGCGGCGACGGTCTGGCCGCAATCGCCGAAGACGGTAATCCCGACCCGCTGGCGGCAGCGATTGCGAGCCAGAGCGGTATTCAGTCCAGTGGGATCTTCGACACGCCGGTAGGTGCATCCGGGCGTGCGCCGCTCTTGCCCGGCGAGGCATACGAGTTTACCTTCAGCGCCTCCCCCGACGAACGGCTCTCGCTGGCGACCATGCTGGTACAGACGAACGATATCTTTGCCGGGCCAGTGGGTGCCGGGATCGACCTGTTCGATGATAGCGGCAACCCGCTGCCCGCCCGCGACATCACCGAGGAATTGCCCTTCTGGGATGTCGGCTCGGAGGTGAATGAAGTCCCCGGTATGGGGCCAAACCAGGCTCCGCGTCAGCCCGCCCCGGATACCGGCGCAGCGGAGGGTGTGGTCGTGGGCTTCACCAATACCACGCGCGGCCTGCCCCGCCCCAGTCAGATCGCCGATATCAGGGTCACTGAGGCGGACGGCACCTTTACCATCACTGTTGAGAATATATCGGGCACGCGCGCGATCACGACGCCGATTGCCCCGGTCTTCTATGCCACCCACAATAGCGCCTGGACCTTCTTCGAGATCGATCAACCGGCGAGTGCCGGACTGGAACTGCTGGCGGAAGATGGCCCGCCCAGTGGTCTGGTGAGTGAGCATACCGGCGTAACCGGCACAGGTGAGGTTGGCGCGGCGGGCGCTGGACCGGCTTTCCCCGGTGAGAGCTACCAGTTCAGCGTCACGCCAACGCTCGCCTATCCCTACCTGTCGCTGGCAACCATGGTGGTCGAGTCAAATGATGCGTTCCTGGCCTTCGATCCGGAGGGCATCGCGCTGCTCAACGCGCGCGGCGTGCCCCGCTCCGTCGCCGATATTCAGGCCGACATCCGGCGCGAACTGGCGGTGTGGGATGCCGGCACCGAAGAGAACGAGGTTCCGGGTGCCGGTCCCAATCAGCCGCTGCGCAGTGGAGGGGTTGATGTGGGAATGGCTGAGAACAGCAATGTGCGCCGCTACGCCGACGCTACCAACGACCTGGCCGGGGGCAATGGTGGCGGCTTTACCGATCTCTCTATCGAACTGGTCGGCGGCACGACCTTCAGCGTCACGCTGCGCAACACCAGCGATACCACGCCCTACAACGGCATACTGACGCCGGTAGCCTGGGCCACGCATGACGAGCGGGTCAGCCTGTTCGAGATCGGGGAGCCCGCTTCGGTGGGGTTGGAACGTCTGGCCGAAGATGGCAATGCTCAACCTCTGGCCGATGCCCTGTCCGCCTTTATTGGCAATGGCGTCGGGACGGCTGCGGTTGAAGGCAGCGGTGGTATTGGCGCAGGTGGGGAGTTTGCCTTTACCGTCACGCCAACCACGACCTATCCCTACCTGAGCCTGGCCTCGATGATCGTGCCGTCGAACGATACCTTTATGGCCTTCTTCCCGGAGGGCATCAAGCTGCTGAACGACGACGGCAGCCCCCGCACGCAGCCGGAGATCAACGCCGACATCGCCGCGAGGTTCATTGCCTGGGATGCCGGGACTGAGCGCAACCAGGCGGGCGCGGCCGGGCCGGATCAGGCTCCCCGGCAGGCCGGCCCCGACACCGGCGCGGATGAGGGCGACGGCACGGTGCGCATTCTCAACGACGCCAATCCCGATCCGGTCTGGGACTACGCCCCGCTGACCGACGTGCTACGCGCTACGCTCATCCCGCAGATCGATGTCGTCGGGCCGGGTGCGGTGTTTGCCGCCACCAACGACCCGGCGGGCAACGAAGTGGTGATGTACAACCGGGGCGACGATGGGCGGCTGACCTACTTCCAGGCCTTCCCCACCGACGGCGCGGGCTCCGGCGCGGGTCTGACCTCGGCCAATGATCCGCTCGGCTCGCAGGACTCGCTGATTGTCTACAACCACTGGCTGTTTGTGGTCAACGCGGGCAGCGACGAGATCACCTCGTTCCGCATCAGCCGCGACGGTTTGACCCGCGTGAGTACGGTGACCTCGGGCGGGGATTACCCGGTCAGCCTGACGGCCTACAACAACTGGCTTTATGTGTTGAACGTGGGTGGCGCAGGCAACATCAGCGGCTTCAGCATCGGCGCGGACGGCAGCCTGACACCGCTGCCCGACTCCACCCGCTCGCTGGATACCGGCAACAGTAGCCCGCCCAACACCGTACTGGCACCATCGCAGGTTTCGTTCAGCCCCGATGGGCAGTGGCTAGTCATCACCGAGGGTGGCTCAAATGAGATCCATGTCTTCAGCGTTGACAGCAGCGGTCTGCCGGCGGCCAACCCAGAGACCAGTTCCTCGGCGGGTGATCTGCCCTTCTCGTTCCTCTTCACCGACGCGGATACCCTGGCTGTGCCGGAAGCCCCCGGTGGCGCGGTTTCGTCCTACCGGCTCAACCCGGACGGCAGCCTGCAGGTGATTAGCGCATCGGTGCCCAGCGGCGAACTGGCGTCCTGCTGGATCGTCGGTGTGGAGGATTACCTGTATGTCTCCAACACCGCCGGCGACAGCGTCTCCAGCTATCGGGTCAACCCGAACGGCAGCCTGACGCTGCTGGAAGCGCAGGCGATCACCCGGCCGGCCGGTTCAGCTCCCACCGACATGGCGCTGATCGATAACTACATGTATGTGTTGAACCCGGCGCAGAGCATTATTACCGCGTACGACATCGACCTGACGGATGGTAGTGTCGCGTCGTTGAGTAACCCGGTCAATATCCTGGGGATTACTCCCGGTTCACAGGGCGTGGCGGCCTACAACTTCACGCCGGCCGCCGGTTCCGGTCAGACCATCTACCTGCCCCTGGTTGTGCGGTAGGTGTAGTTAGACAAGTCCTGATCTCAACCCTCCCGCATGTTTCACACATGCGGGAGGGCCAGCTTATACTGATCTGTTTTAATAGCCACAGAGAACACGCAAAACGCAAAGGTGCTGAGCGGGAATGTGCTGCCCCTGTGCCGGTTGCCACTATTTCAGTTGATTGCTGTTTTGATAGCAAATGGGTATCAGGCTATAATAAGATGGTTTTTTCTGTAGTTATTTCGCACTCAAACAGATTACTATTCTGCTATCCGGTTTTGTGGGTCCGGCAGAAGCGCTCAAGCCGGCGTATGGCGATTTCACAGTAGATCGGGTCACTATGCAGCGTGTAACATCTGCGACCGAGCATGTCCGCCGCCAGCAGCGTTGCCCCCGAATGACAGAAAAAGTTCAGAACGGTATCATCCGGTTGAGAACTTGCCCTGATAATGCGTTCGATACTCTTCAGCGGCTTTTGCGCATAGCATCCATTAACATTCTCTTCCATACGATAGAAAACCTGTTGAATATCCACCCAGACATTGCCGGCGCGGATATGCTCCGACATACAACTGCATCTTTACATTAGCCTCCCTGCTGACTCATCGCTCACTTTAACCGGGTGCGTTTTGTAAAGACTATACGGCATGTTTGTGCAGTTATGGGCTTTCTTTAAGAAAAATGTTTTTCAACGAGTTTCTCGGGCTAACGTACCATGCCCTGCACACAAGGCTTGCTGCTGCCCCAAACTGCCTCTCGCTGCACCTCTCCTGCCA
>CAKZQX010000176.1 GCA_937141995.1 uncultured Chloroflexaceae bacterium
TGTGGCATTGGTATTCGCCTGACCAATGAGGGGCAAGATGTATTGGGCAACCAGATCTACGGTGCGCGCGGCGAGGGAGCTATCGCTATCTTCGGTACTGCCGCTACCATTGGCAGTGGCGGTATTACCATCCAGGGCAACATTATTGAAGAAAGCTCACCGGCTATTTTCTTCGGCCCGCTCGTTCCCGAACGCTACGCTAACTTCAACCCTGCTCAGATCACCTCGATTGACGGTACAAGCGTAACGGGAACCAACGGTCCCGATGGGGTAATTCCACCAAACGAAACATTCCCCAGTACCTGCAACGGCTGCACTATCGAAGTGTTTGCGGATGACACAGATGACACTATTGAAACGCTTGAACTGTTGGGGACTACAACGTCCAGCACTACCGATGGCACATGGTCATTGACACTTTCGCGGGAACTGAATACCGGCGAAGGCTTACGTACCATCAGCACGACTTCCGAATTTGATCAGATACAGAATCTGGTAGCGGGTACCTCAACAGGTGTATCGGTGCTCTATAGCTCTGCCGAAACAGTCTATTTACCGTTGATTGTCACTACACCATAGACGCACTCAGAAGCAGGACTTACGCGGTCAGCATTCAAATGGGCCGTTTGCTCCCGATGGTGGCGTATTTCGCCGGCGGCAGCATGGTACGTTTTTGTCTTTTCCGGAACATGTGGCACGTTGTGCCACATGTTCCGGAAAAGAATGTTCCATTCCACCCTGCCGGAGGCGAATCGGGCCATGTGTCCAGGCAGACGCCTGGTTTGGAACTGACCGCGTAAGTCCTGTCAGAAGGGGAATGATTTACATGCTAACTAGTAGCCCCCGCAAGTGTGGGATCTGCGGGGGCTACTAGTTGCTATCACCGCAATATTCCATCGGCATCGCGGAACACAAAAGAAGGGCGCTCGGGTCAAGAATATGCCCGGTGCCCCGATCTACTCCTTACCCCGCCAACAACCCATTGATCTCCTCCAGTGAGGGAATGCCCGCCCGCCCGCCAAAGGCGCGACATTTGAGCGCGGCGGTGGCGCCGGCGAAACGGGCCGTCTCGCGCAGAGACCAGCCTTGCAGCAACCCATAGATGAAGCCGCCATGAAAAACATCCCCCGCGCCGGTCGTGTCATGCACATCAACCGTGAAGGCCGGCGTGTGAAATGCCTCATCGGGGCCTACGCACCAGCTTCCATGCTCACCCGCCGTGACAATGGCAACACCGCCATAGCGGGCATGCAGGAACCGCGCCGCCGCGTCCGGGGCGGCTTCGCCGCTTATCTCGCGGCCAAAGCGCTCAGAGACAATCATCAGGTCGCAGTAGGGCAGCAGCGCAAGCGTACTCTCCTTGAAGCGCTCCGCGTCGATCATCACTAAGCCATCAGCCTCCTGCATCCAGCGGGCCGCTGTCAGCGCAACATCGGGCATATTCGTGTCGAGGTGCAGCAACCGCGCTGAAGTAACAATCTCGCGGCTCAGCGTCACGCCCTCGAAGACCGACGGATCGTTATGCCACCAGATGGTGCGACGACCTGACCCGGGCTCGGCCAGCGCGAAGGCGATATGCGAACTGCCGGGGCGCACCTGAAAGCCATCGACACAGACCCCTTCCTGAGCTAACTCGGTGATAATGCGCTGACCATACATGTCATCCCCAACCGCGCCCGCCATGTAGACACGCATCCCCAGCCGGGCCAGCGTCACCAGCGCCGTCGCAACCGGCCCGCCGCCTGCTTCAATCCAGTGGGCCAGCGGCTGTTTTATTCCCAGGCGGGGCTCGCCGTCCGCCACGCCGATAAAATCCAGCGTAGCAACGCCCAGACCGACAACATCGTAGGCTTGTGGTACAACAATTCTCGTTGGCATGCAACCTCCAGGATTA
>CAKZQX010000177.1 GCA_937141995.1 uncultured Chloroflexaceae bacterium
CGGCCTGATCGTTCCGTTGGGTTGGTGGGTGTTGCGCGCGGCATGCCGGCAGATGCATACGTGGCAGCAGCAATTCCCGGCATGTCAATCCCTGGTAATCAATGTCAATCTCTCGGTTCAGTCGGTAATTCACCGAAATGTCGTACCCTCGATTCGGGCAATTCTGGAAGAGACGGAGCTTGATCCCCAGTTCTTACATCTCGAAATTACCGAAAATGTGATGATGGATCATGCGGATACGACAATTGCTACGCTACGTCAACTAAGCGACATGGGCATCCGGCTGTGCATTGATGATTTTGGAATTGGCTTCTCATCGTTGCGCTACTTACATCGCTTTCCGATTCATATACTCAAGATCGATCGCGCGTTTGTCAGTACACTGCGGGAGAATGCCGAGAGTCGCGCCATTACCCAGAGTATCGTATCGTTGAGCCATACCCTGGGCAAAGAAGTGGTTGCAGAAGGGATCGAAACAACTGACCAACTGGCAGCACTACGCGAACTAAAATGCGAGTATGGGCAGGGCTACCTCTTTTCCCGCCCCGTGGATAGCACAACCGCTACAGCGCTGCTGGCGGAGGGAAATCCGTATCGTTAAAAGATGCAGGCTGTGGCAGCATGAGCGGCGCAGCGTAGGACAACGAAGGTAGCTGCGCCGACAACTGGGGACGCCGCGAGCGGCACCCCAACCGACAACAAGCCGACCTGTGAAGCATACGCCTCCAGGCCGGCTTATGACCATATTCTGCTATCCGGCATGTCACACCAGGGAACGGAGGACACCCACAACACGCCCCTGGACGCGCACATTCTCTGGCGTGGTATAAATCGGCTCCATCGTCGTATTAGCGGGTTGAAGGCGAATACGCTGGCCCTCGTGATACAACTTCTTCAGTGTCACCGCATTTTCATCGACCAGGCGCACCGCAACCATCTGCCCATTGTCGGCAGTTTCCTGAAAACGCAGCAGCACGATATCATTATCGTCAATAAGCGCATCGATCATCGAATGCCCGCGCACCCGTAGTGCGTAGACATCCTTGAGCCGCTCGGCCGGCGCGAGGTCGGTCGGCACCTCAACCATTTCATGGTCGCCGGTACTGGTATCTTCGGGATCGGGAAGCGGCCCGCCCGCAGTAATCACCCCGAGCAACGGTACCGCGAAAGCTGATCGACCGGCGGGCTGAACGGGAATGCTGGATGGCGGCAGGGTGATGCCCCGGGAAACCTTACCCTCACGATTAAGTTTCCCCTTTTCCTGAAGTGCCTTGAGGTTGTAGGCGACCACCGATGTTGACGAAATCTTCAGATCCGTCTGAATATCACGGATGGCGGGGGGATAGCCATGCTTCTGCATGAACTCATGGATATAGGACAGGATGCGCTCCTGCCGCTGCGAGAGACCGTCGGCTGTTCGCATGAATTTTGTCCTTTCGTTGACCGCAGCCAAATCGGCCCGCGGTAGCGCCTGGGGTTAGAATGTGCAACTACTTCGCTCCGTGCAGCGTCTGTCCTCAAAATAGAATGAACGTACAACAAAACCTGTGCGTAAACAGAGTACTAGAACTTATGTAGCATTTTCATTATAGCAACCAAACACTTGTGCTGTCAAGAGTCAATTTTAGAAAATCGGCAGATTCGATGAAGTTGCGGTCCGAATTGCTGTAATTCACAGGACGTACGCGGTTGAGATCCAAACCGGACGTTTGACCCGATGGCCGCCACTTCGCCGGCGGCAGCATGGTACGCTTTTTGGCTTTTTCACAAACATGTGGCTCAAGGAGCCACATGTTTGTGAAAAAGCCAGGGAGTCTTCCGCCCTGCCGGAGGCGAAATCCCCTTCCATATCAGTGACCGCGTACGTCGTGTCATTCATCGATAAACGTGCAAATGTTACGCCGTTTATGGAAATACAACAAGAGTATGACTCCCATACTCCCCAGTTCGCCGGACCGGCCGGCCGGGAATCCGGCTGTTTCAGTAGCTTTTCCAGCATGCTATAATTGAGGAACAGGTAAGCTTGCGGGAGGCATAGGATGGACTATGTAATCGGTGTGGATTTAGGCGGAACGCAGCTTCGCGCCATTCTGGCTGATCCGGCGGGAACGATTTACACGGAGATACGGGTACCAACAGAGGCCCATCGCGGCCCGTCGGCAGTGATCGAGCGGATTATCGAGTGTATTGTCAAGGTACAGGCCGCGCTGCCTGCCGATGGAACCCTGCTGGGCGTGGGTATCGGCACGCCCGGTCCACTTGATCCGGATACCGGGGTTGTGTTCACCACCCCCAATATGCCCGGCTGGCACCGGGTACCGCTGCGTGACATGTTGATTGAACGGACGGGACTGTTGGTAGAATTGGGGAATGATGCCAATGTGGCGGCCCTGGGCGAGTGGCGGTTTGGCGGTGGCGCGGGGCATCGCCATTTTGTCTACATTACCGTCAGTACCGGTATCGGTGGGGGCGTGGTTGTCGATGGGCAGGTGCTGCTGGGTCGCCTGGGGGCCGGTGCTGAACTGGGCCATATCATTATTAACTATGCAGAGCGCAAATCATGGGAAGATCTGGCATCGGGCACGGGACTGGCCGCCGCCGCCGCCGTAGCAATGGCGGAGAATCCCACCTCGCTGCTGCACGACCTGGCAACGCCGACAACCGTGACGGCCGCGCATGTCGCGCTGGCGGCGTCGCGCAGTGATCCGCCGGCCCAGGCGCTGATGCAGCAGGAAGCGATGCTGCTGGGTATCGGCTTTGTCAGTGTGCTGCATCTCTTTAGTCCCGAGCGGATCATGGTGGGTGGCAGTGTAATAACCTCCAATCCCTACCTGCTGGAGGATGCACGGCAGGTGGTGCAAGAACGGGCCATTGCCGATGTCTACCGCGAAGTGCCCATCGAAGTCGCCACTCTGGGTGACCAGGTCGGGGTGCTGGGTGCGGTGGCGCTCCTGCTTTACCAGCGCGAGAAGCGCGGCTAAAAGCGAATGTCTGCTGGTGCGCTCATCATCAAGCCACCAGCAGAATGTTCATATGTGAAGGTTGACGGACCATGCAAGGCGTTGAACATCTGCAACCCGTGCGCCGGACCGATCCCAGGCACATTGTGCGCCTGGCCTGGTTGGTAGTACTGGTTGCTTTCGGATTGTTCTGTTCGGCAATGACAACCTCGGGGTATCTCTTCTGGAGTTACCGTGCGAATGCCACGATTGAACAGAACGGCACATTGATTGTACGCGAGCCCACACCGCTGGAGTGGGCCAACTGGAAGCGCAAAGATCGGACTGCGTTTGAGCAACCCCTCTCACGCGATATAACCGTCAGTGAGGGCGACCGGGTACGCATAAACGCACAGGCCGGCTATGGGCAGGCGGCCTCTATTCGCCTGTTCGATCAGAGTCGGCTTGACCTGTGGGCCGGGGCGGACCTGCTGCTGGATAAGTTGCAGACGAGCCAGTGGAATGATCAGGCCCAGCGCGTTGTGTTGCACCAGAAGGGCGGTTATGTGCGCTATGATCTGCGCGGCGACCAGCCCTACCAGCAGGTTTCCTATCAGGTACGGGTTGGCGAGACGCTGGTACATCTGGCTCCCGGCGGGAGTTATAGCATTGAGGTACTGCCGCAAGCGGAGGAACGCCGCATCCTCGTCGCTACCGACAATGCGCTGGCACTGCTGCGGGCGGATATTGCGGTACGCTCCGGGCGCGCCGAGGTACAGGGGAGCGGCCATACGGTTATTCTTACAGCCGGGCAACGGGTTGAAGTTGATCCCGTGGGGACACCCTCACTGCCCGTTCCGGCACGCTGGCAGTTGATCCGCGATGGCACCTTCAACCGTTACACCGAGGAGGAGTATAACAATACAACCGCGTCTGACACCTCGAACCTGCTCCGGGCGAATACCTGGGAGGTGAGTGGTCAACGGGTGGACCCCCGGGCGACACCCAATGGCTTCTTCCAACTGGCAAAGAGTTGCCCACCGCCGGACCCGACGCTCAACTGTGATCCCCGGGAATGGCGCAATGTCGCTAATTTTATCCGGGCCGGCGGGGAAACGAAACCGTTTATCACCAGTATTTCGCAGGCACTGGGCGTGAACCGCCAGGGGGTAGATATCTCCGAGTATCGCTCGCTGGTCTTTTCGGCCTGGGTACGCGTGCTGCACCAGTCGGTCACGCTTACGGGGGAACGCGGCTCGGAGTGCCCGATGATGATTCGTTTCACCGGCAAGAAAAACAATCCGGCTGACCCGCGTCGGCAGAGTGTGCTCTGTATCTATAGCAGCAACGATCCGACACTGGAGCCGGTCGAGTCGCCGGAAATTACATACCAGCGGGTTGAACCCTACACCTGGTATCATGTGGAGTTGCAACTCCGCGATGAGAACTGGCTGCCTGATTTTAAGTATCTGGAGAGCATCCAGATTGATGCAAACGGCCATGATTATAATTCGCATGTGACCGATATCTCATTGATTGGTTCGCACTTCGCTCCAGACGATAACAATCTTCCTTGATGGGAGAAGACAAGAAGGTCGCTTTTATCTGGCTATTCCGATTCTGGCAATTCTATGAGGAACATGTATGCGAAATATCTGCGTTATTGGCACGGGTTACGTTGGCCTGGTGACGGGCGTCTGTTTCGCCGATCTGGGAAATACCGTTACCTGCGTTGAGATTGATCTGCACAAACTGGACATTCTGCGGAGTGGGCGCACGCCAATCTACGAGCCGGGTCTGCTGGACCTGCTGGATCGCAATATGCGGCTGGGGCGGCTCAACTTTACCGATGACTATGCCAAAGCGCTGGCCGAGGCAACCTTCGTTTTTATCACCGTCGGCACACCAATGGGCTCGGATGGAGCCGCCGATCTGAGTCAGGTTGAGTCGGCCGCGCATCAGATCGGGTTGCATCTGCGCCATGATGCAGTCATTATTGACAAGAGCACTGTTCCGGTAGGTACCGGCGATATGGTCAGTCAGATTATTGCGGAGAATGTGCAGCCGGATATCTCCTTCAGCATTGTGTCTAACCCCGAGTTCCTGCGCGAAGGGAGCGCGGTCAGCGATTTCTTTAACCCGGACCGGATTGTGCTGGGCTCAACTGATCGGGCAGCGGCACAACAGGTAGCGGACCTGCATACGGCGCTTGGCTCCGAGATTATTATCACCGATCTGCGTACGGCAGAGATGATCAAGTATGCGTCGAATGCGTTCCTGGCAACACGCATCTCCTTCATTAATGAGATCGCGCAGATCTGCGAGCGGCTCGGCGCTGATGTGAAAGAGGTTTCGCGCGGCATGGGGGTAGATAAGCGGATCGGTCCTTACTTCCTCGACGCCGGGATTGGCTATGGCGGCTCCTGTTTCCCCAAGGATGTACTGGCACTACACCATATGGCAGCAACCGCAGGATGCCATCCGCAGTTACTCCAGGCGGTGATGGATATTAACCACGATGCGCGTCAGACCTTTGTCCAGAAGGTCCGCGATATCCTAGGCAATCTCGACGGCGCGCTGATCGGGGTGCTGGGTCTGTCGTTTAAGCCCAACACCGATGACATGCGCGAAGCGCCCTCGGTAGACATTATCCGCAGCCTGCAGGCGGAGGGCGCGCGGGTCAAGGCATATGACCCGGTGGCGATGGAGGTTGCCGGCGAGGTGCTGCCAACCGTAACCTACTGCGCAACGGCCTATGATGTCGCCAAAGAAGCCGACGCACTCTTGATTATCACCGAGTGGAATGAGTTTAAGCAACTCGCATTTGACAAGATCAAGCAGTATATGCGTCGTCCGGTCATTCTAGATGGACGTAATATCTACGATCCGGCCGAAATGTCCGGCAAAGGCTTTATCTACCGGGGCGTCGGGCGGGGTATGCCCATGGAAGAAGTTGCCCCCGTCAGTTCATAAGTTGATCGGCGTACGATATGCTCTTCACGGGTATTGATCTGATCGAGGTTCCCCGACTACAACGGGCAGTGGAACGCTGGGGCCGGCGGTTCCTCTGTCGGGTGTTTACATCGGGGGAATTGGCCGACTGCGGTTGCAGCACTATGCCGCTGCCGGAGCATATCGTGCCGCCCCCCCCCAACTATACCTCGCTGGCGGCACGTTGGGCAGCAAAGGAGGCGGCGGCCAAAGCGCTGGGTGTGGGCCTACGGGGACTTGCGGGTCAGCGGAATGCCGCCTATGCCGATGCGCCACGTATTGCCTGGACCGATATCGAGGTGACACGCGGCGCGTTAGGGCAACCCCTGTTGCGGCTGCATGGTACAGCAGCGCGGGTAGCGGCAGCGTATGGTGTACGCGAACTGGCCGTCAGCCTCGCGCATACTCAGGCTTATGCGGTAGCACATGTAATTGGCCTTGGCGATGCCGGTACAGGGGAGATCAACATAGAATGACGCACGGGAACAGGAAGTCGGACACCTCGGCGGTGGCGTTCCTTTTCCCCCTTCTTGTATTTACACGAGTTACGCGGTGGTTGATCCGACAGGAGATTCCGCCTCCGGCGGGGCGCAAGAAAAAAAGCGTACCATGCTGCCGCAGGCAAATCGGGCTTTCATCGGATGAAACGTCGAAACGTCCCGCTTGGACACGCACTGCGTAAGTCCTGTTATTTAGCATCGTTCAACATTGGTGATGCGCACTTGACACTTCGTTCTTATGAACTTTGAATTTTTAATCCGGACATCGCTGGATCGGAGTCCCGGCTTCAGCCGGATCGGAGTCCCGGCTTCAGCCGGATCAGGCGTTCCGGGTAGTGTGCCGCTGCCGCGGCAGGCATCCCACCGGCTAAAGCCGGGACTCCA
>CAKZQX010000178.1 GCA_937141995.1 uncultured Chloroflexaceae bacterium
CACCGAGCGCACCTGCTGCGGATGGTCAATGGTGTACTGCCCTATGAGCGGGAACCATCGCGGGAGCGTGCCCAGCGAGAGTATTATGGTGATCGTGAGCGCCATTCCGGTTCCGGCATCCGCTCTACGATGCAGCAGCAGTTTGGTGGTGAAATTGAAGCGCTGCGGCGGGCCGCCCTTTCAACGGCAACCAATTCACTGCGCAGCATTCTGCAGGAGAACCTGCCGCAGTTCGCGGAAGAGTTTGACCGCGCCCGCTACGAGCAGGAGCATCGCTATCGCGGGGGATCTGCTCCGCAGCATTCCCAGCGGGCAGGTGAGGAGTCAAATGGCGGTCAGCGTGAGCGGCGCGGGCAGTCGGACATGGACTTTACAATGACGCAACAGTCCAGCGACACGCCCTCCAGCATTGTTGCCCCGGCCGAGGCCGGCAAGGAGGGAGCCACTTTTGAGACAACGCACCAGGACACGAAAACATCCACCAGCATCAACGCACCCGAAATTGAGAAGCAGCGGTAATCATCTGCTGCCATCCTTGTCTACGTTTTACTGGTTTACGCGCCGTAACATCAGCCGATATGCGCACCGTGAGTATTTCGCACGCTGCGCAGTGTATGCAAACTCGGCTGATGTTACGGCTTTTTTGACGGTCGTACTATGTGCTATATTTCTGCAAGGTTCTGTTTGCTCTCCCGCGTGCAACGTGTCCCTGGCGCGGTCTGTCCGGAGGGTGGTTAAACCGTCGTTTGCGTCGCAGCCAGCGCCGTAACGCATGCCCGTGGGCGTGCATCAGGCGCTCGTAGCGTGGACCCGAAGCGACGGCGGCGGCCCAGGCCAGCCGAAAAGCCAATACCCAGGCTTCTTCAATAAGTTTTGTCGATTGATTGTGCATGGCGCCCCCACAAAACCCGGCCTTTGGGGGTACGGCGGATGCTCGCGGCGTAGTTCGGGTTGTAACTGTTGCAGAATACTTTATTTTACCACCATCCAGCGAAGAATGTACAGGTTTTTCTAGAACAAAAAGTTGCAACTTTCATATCGACATTTTAATAATTTCCCCGTGTTATTATTTTGATAGTGCAAAAGACCGGCACCTGAAGTGCCGGTCTTCGCTGACTCGCCGGGGTGAAACTATCGGGGCATTCCATCAAACACCTAGGTTGCGATCCACTGCCTTCAATCGCGTGTCCCGGATAGAGATGTGGAAGCCCCGGACAGCGATGTTCCCGGTGGTCAACCTGGCAGCGCCCATTGGCAGCGGCGCAATATCAACTTCAAAAGGATGTCGCTTCCCCGCGCTAGATCGCATTCAACTGATTGATAAAAAAGGCTGCAAGTGTGAGTCTACAATAATATTCTGAAAAAACATCTGATCGGTTGCATCCTTATGATGCACAGGTCCAGAGAAGCAGGTTGATCAGCCATGCTTCCTTGCTCCTGCATTTCCCCCCTCCACGCAAAATCCCCGTACAGACCTGGAACATCCTGTGTCCTTCCTTCGTCTGGATCTTCAGACACGGGGAATGGCCTGTATCGAGAGAAGTGAGGCAATGTATCGTAAATTCTTGTTTGTATGTTCACTCGTTCTGCTTATGCTCCCCTTCAGCGCATGCGGCTCGACCACTGCTATATCGCAGCAGGAACTGCCTACTCCCACACCCCTGCCACCTGCACCGGCCCTGGAACGTCCAACCTATACCGTCGAACGCGGCACCGTCGAGCGCGTGCTGGAGATCAATGCGCGGGTGACGCCGGTTGATCTGGTGCGCCTCAGCTTTCGCACCGAGGGCCGCGTCGAGGCGGTAAATGTAGAGCGCGGTGATCCGGTGCAGGCGGGGGATATTATTGCCCAGTTGCAGCAGGATGAAGCCCTGGAGGAGTTGCGTCAGGCCGAGAATCGGCTGGTGCAGGCGCGGCGTGACCTGGAAAATGCGCAGCAGCGCCAGCGACTGGAGATTGAGCGGCAGCGGCGCAATCTGGTGCAGGCCCAGCGCGCGCTGGAACAGGCACGCAGCGATAATGCCGCTCAGGTGGACGAGGCCGAGATAACCCTCCAGCGCGCGCAGGAAGATCTGGCGGCGCTGCAGCCGGGCGGCGCGAAAGATCCGCTGCGCGAGGCGCGCGAAACAGTTGAGGATGCCCAGCGCGAGCTGAAGACCACCCGGGATAATGCCTCGGAAGCTAAAACCCAGGCCGAGAATGCCCTGATTGAGGCAACCCAGGCCGTGGAGATTGCCCAGGATAACTATAGCGATGCCTACTGGG
>CAKZQX010000179.1 GCA_937141995.1 uncultured Chloroflexaceae bacterium
TGCCGAGGCAGGCATCCCACCGGCGAAAGCCGGGACTCCCGGATGGCATATCCGGCTTATTTGCTCAACGTTCTTAAGGCGGCACTACGAGAGATTTAGGGTTGCGGTAGGGGCCGGCCCTGCGGACGCGCTTCTGCACGTCCCTACGGGAGTCCCGGCTTCAGCCGGATCGGGCTTTCCCGACAGTATGCTGCTGCCGAGGCAGGCATCCCACCGGCGAAAGCCGGGACTCCCGGATGGCATATCCGGCTTATTTGCTCAACGTTCTTAAGGCGGCACTACGAGAGATTTAGGGTTGCGGTAGGGGCCGGCCCTGCCGCGCTTCTGCGCGTCCCTACCGGGGCAGTGGTGCAAGCGAATTTTTCAGGAATATCAGGAAACAGAAGATGAGGTTGTTTGAATCACTGCGGGTTGCCTGGACTGCCCTGAGCGCCAACAAGCTGCGCTCCATTCTGACCATGCTCGGGATCATCATCGGCGTGGGCGCGGTGATTGGCATGCTGGCTATCGGCAGCGGCTTTCAGCGCTTCCTGGATCAGCAGTTTAGCAGTTTTGGCGTGGGTGTCTTCTATGTTGGCCCGTTTGTCGATAGCCGCCGGGTTGACGAAAACCGGTCGGCCCGCCTGACTGCCGACGATGCCGAGGTGATTATGCCGCCGTCAAAACGGTTGCGGTGCAGTATAGTCTGAACGGAACGGTGCGGGCCGGGCGGGAGAGCCAGAGCCTGTCGGTCAACGCGGTCTCCCCCAGCCACTTCACCATCTCCGCCAACACGCTGGACGCGGGGCGCTACTTCACCGAGGAGGAGAATGACGCGCGTGCGCGGGTGGCAATCCTGGGAATCGAAGCCGCGCAGAATCTGTTTGACCCGGAGATTCCCCCGGTGGGGCAGCGCATCTCAATCAACGGCGTCAGCTTTGACGTGGTGGGCATCCTGGTACCGGAACAGAGCGGTGGCGGACCCAATGGCAATGCCGGGCGGGCGGTGTTTGTGCCCTACGAAACCGGCAAGAGCCGCCTCTTTCGCAACCGGGTTTCTTCCCGGGTTGATGTCAATACCATTACCGTTCAGGCACAGGACCGCGACCAGGTTGACGAAGCTATTCGGCAGGTGACGCTGATCCTGCGTGAGCAGCATCGCCTGACCTACCAGGACAATGACTTCACGATCATTAGTCTGGATCAGATTACGGCCACAGTTGAAGGTATTATCGCGGGCTTTAACGCCTTCCTGGGGCTTGTTGCCGGGATTTCGCTACTGGTGGGCGGCATCGGCATTATGAATATTATGCTGGTCAGCGTCACGGAGCGCACCCGCGAGATCGGCCTGCGCAAGGCCGTCGGCGCGCGCCACTCGGATATTCTGCAGCAGTTCCTGATTGAGGCGATTGTGCTCTGCCTGTGTGGAGCAGCGCTGGGCGTGCTGCTAGGCTATGGATTGTCCTTCCTGGGCAGCTTTGTGCTGGTGGGCGTCTTCCAGGCCGAGGGCGCGCAGGCGGTGGTGACGCCGGGGGCAGTGCTGCTGGCGACGGTCATCGCGGCGACGATCGGGCTCTTCTTTGGTTTCTTCCCGGCGTTGCAGGCCTCCCGCCTCAACCCGATTGAAGCATTGCGCTATGAGTGAGGAACGGGTTAGGGGTTAGGGGTTAGGGGTTAGCACGCAGCAATAATCCCTCTCTGATACGCATCCTCGCGTCTTCGGTTCTGCGCATCCTCGGAAATGAGAGTTACTATGAGTATTCTAGAGTCGTTTCGGGTGGCCTGGGTGGCCTTGCTGTCGAATAAGGTGCGTGCCTTGCTGACGATGCTGGGTATTATCATTGGCGTGGGCGCGGTCGTGGGTATGCTGGCAATCGGCAACGGGCTATCGAACTATATCGAGGGCGAGTTTAATAAAATGGGCGTCGGGGTGTTTTACATCATGCCCCAGGTTGACAGCACCGCAACCGATGTCGATATCGCGCCCCGCCTGACTGCCGAAGATGCCGAGGCCATCCTGCGGCCGGGTGTCGCGCCGGCTGTGACCGGGGTTGTGGTTGAGTATCAGAATACGGCCGTTGCCGGCGGCGGTGGCGACCGTTACTACTATCCGGTCAAGGGGATCACGCCCAGCCACTTCAGCGTTGCGGCGCATGAACTGGCGGCCGGCCGCTTCTACACGCCGGAGGACGAGCAGGAGCGCGCGCGGGTCGCCGTGATCGGCTACGAGGTGGCCGAGACGCTGTATGGCAGCATCGGCAATGCCCTGGGGCAGCGCATGACCCTCGACGGTGTGAGCTTTGATGTCGTGGGGGTGATCGCCACCGAGCCGAGTATGGTGTCGAACGATTTTGACAGCCCCGGCGAGACGGTCTATGTGCCCTACCAGACCGCCCGTAGTCGCCTGTTCCGCAACCAGGTTTCCACGCGGGTTGATGTTGATCAGATCACGGTGCAGGCCCGCAGCGTTGACGAGGTTAACCCGGCGATTGAGCAGGTGACGGCGCTCTTGCGCGAGCGGCACCGCCTGACCTATCAGCCGAATGACTTTCGCATCGACAACCCGGAAGAGGACGCCGCCAATGCCCAGGCGACGATTATTGGCCTGAAGGTCTTCCTGGGGATTATCGCGGGGATCTCGCTGCTGGTGGGTGGCATCGGTATTATGAATATCATGCTGGTCAGTGTGACGCAGCGCACCCGCGAGATCGGGCTACGCAAGGCCGTCGGCGCGCGCCCGCGGGATATCCTGCAGCAGTTCCTGATCGAGGCGATCCTGCTCTGCTTCCTCGGCGGCGCATTTGGCGTGCTGCTGGGCTACGGCATGTCGTTTGCCGGAACGTTTGTCCTGGAAGAGGTCTTCCGGGCCGAGGGCTCGCGGGCGACGGTCTCGGCTAATGCGATTATCCTGGCGACAACAATCTCAACCGCCATTGGGGTCGGGTTTGGCTTCTTCCCGGCCCTGCGCGCGGCGCGGCTCAACCCGATCCAGGCGCTGCGCTCGGAGTAGGGGGTGAAGCATTGGCCTGGCATTGCGGCAACCCTTTACACCATCCCGGAGACTACTTACACCGCCATGCATCCGGCCTGGGTAAAGCCAATGCTGCGCTCCTACTCCTCGTCCGGCACCGCGACGAGCAGGATGGGCTGGGGGACCGGGAAGAAGTGGGGCCAGGCGGTTGGGTAGCAGGGTGCGGGGAGACAGAATAGTGGTCAAACGGTGCATTGTGGGGTGAAGAACCGGCCCGGACAGATGGCACGTTGGTCCATTCGACCGCAGTTCGGAGTCATCTTCACAGGTAATGCGCGCTTCTAATTTGTGGACAATTGTTTCCCAACCCGCCCGCTCCACGCCCCACGCTTCACGTCTCACATTTCACGTTTCACGCCCCACGCTTTACACAACTTATATTCCGGTGACAACCAGAATCCTTTTTTGTGGTAATCTGATGTAGCGCATAAAACCGATAACCAGAAACGCTCTCTGAACTGATATGTTCATCGCCGGGTTATAATTTCGGCAGACATCATTGCCCGGGGCGACTGTCGCGCCGGGCCGATCAAACCGTTGCCGGGTCAGGCGGGGTGGTGCCACGGGGCCGACGCCGCGCTCACCGTAACGCACATACCCTCCCGTGATACCAGGTAAGGTTGCTAGACACGAAGGTGATATTTATGGCTACATCGTCGTATGATCCGACATCAAGCATGTCCCAGGGCTTACCCGCTTTTGCGCCACCGCAGCGGGTGATGCTCGCCAATGGGCCGGTTGCCTATCGCCAGGCGGGGAGCGGCTTCCCGCTGCTGCTGCTTCACGGCTGGGGCGGCTCATCGCGCTACTGGCAGGATACGCTCAATCTCTTTGCTGATATTCGCTGCATCTATGCGCCCGATCTGCCGGGGCATGGCGAAACGCCACCGCTCCAGGATGAAACCAGTGCCGAGCGGCTGGCAACTCTGGTGATCGAGTTTGCCGATGCACTGGGCCTGGAGCAGTTTGATCTCAACGGGCACTCGTTGGGGGGCGCAGTTGCGGTCTATATCGCCGCGCGCCGGCCGGAACGCGTACGTAAGCTGGTGATAACCAGTCTGGGCACCTTTCGCAGCAGCTTCGAGGAAATGGTCTGGATGCAGACCTATTATCAGATGAGCATGGGCATGCTGCTCTGGCGGCCCTGGCTGCTCTTGTGGCGGCCCTGGCTGCAGTTCTGGCAGCCCTGGCTCGACTGGTTCGTTAGCCGGCCGCCGGTCTATCGCATGTTGGCATCGCCCTTCATGCATCAGATGCCGGTGGATGAGCGGGTGCTGCTGGAGGGCGCGCTGGAATTTCTCCGTGCTGATCGCCTGACCGCCCTGGAGAATGCGATCAGCGCGGGCAGTCCGGCGTTCATTCCGGCACTGCAAAAGGTGCAGGCCCCGGCACTGGTGGTGTGTGGCGATCAGGATCTGATTATGCCCACCTCCGGCGCGGAAACGCTGGCGCAGCATCTAGCGCAGAGTCGCCTGGTCGAGATCCAGGCGTGCGGGCATATCCCGATGATCGAGCAGTCAGCGGAGTATCATTCGCTAGTGCGCGATTTTCTGACGGATGAAGCGTAGAAGTGTTCCTGACGCGTACCGCGTGTGATTGACGCACGGTACGCGGTGAACATGTGGCTCTCCGAGTCACATGTTCGTGCAAATGAAAGGAATCTTCCACCCTGCCGGAGGCGATATTACCTTTCAGGGAAGGGACCGCATAACTCGCGTGATTGACATGAGTTGCGCGATTCTCCGCATCGCCTGAGAACTCATCGATTCGCGCGCCCGTTTGGGCTGTTCACGGTGTGCTTCATGCGGCCTGCTCACCTGCCCCCTGATTATTGCCTGCCTGTGCCATCCGTCGGGAGGCGACTTCGTAGTTGGCAAGCACCTGCCGGAGCCGGGTCAGTGCCTCATCAGTGAGTTCGCCAGGGGTACCCTCCACCACCCAACGTACCGCCGTTATCAGAGATGCCAGTTCAAACGGGTGAATGGTCATTTGAAAAGCTGGCAGTAGCGAATATAGACCATTAAAATAACATTGAAATCCCAAATAGTTATGGCAAAGTAAATCCGCCGCGAAATTTTATTCGCGGCGGATCAAACCTGTTCACCCCTGTTCTATGACAGGGCTTACGCAGTGCAACTTTATTTCAATTGGTTGACCAACCCAAACGCCCATTTGCCTGCGGCAGCATGGTACATTTTGACCTTTTTTATCCTGCCGGAGGCGAAATTCCCTGTCGGCTCAGGAACTGCGTAACTCCTGTTGCGTGACTGGAGCAACCCTACACTATTCAAATGTCACCGCTACGCTCCCGATACCCGCAAAGGTAGCCGTAAACTGATCACCTGCCTGGATCGGATGCAGCGGCGTCAGCGAACCGGCCAGAATAATATCCCCTGCTTCCAATTGCCGGTTATGCGTGGCAAGTTTGTTGACCAGCCAGGCAACTGATGTTGCCGGGTCGCCCAGCACCGCCGTGCCCTGCCCCTCGGCAACCTGCTCCCCATTTTTGGTCAGCGCCGCCGTCACATTCCGCAGATCAAGCCCCACATCCAGCGCGCGCGCTTCTCCCAGCACATAGCGGCTGACCAGACCGTTGTCGGCGATCAGTTCGTGCATCCCCTGCAGTTTCCAGTCAGTGGTGCGGGCATCAACGACCTCGAATGCGGGCAGTAACGCCGCCGTTGCCGCCAGGACATCCTCCGCCGTTATGTCGGGACCACGCAGGGGTTGCCCCAGTTGGAAGGCGACTTCGCATTCGATGCGCGGATGGATCAGTTGCGCAAAGGGGATCGTCCCACCATCCGGAACGCGCCCGGCGGCCAGTAGCGAACCATAGAAGGGCTCGGACAGGCCAAAGAGTTGCATCGCGGCCTGACTGGTAGCGCCGACCTTCTTGCCGATCACCCGCTCCCCCCGCTGCGTCTTCAGATCGAGCAGAGCCGTCTGCACCCGGTAAACGTCGGCCTCAGTCAACTCGGGGAAGCGCGAACTGATCGGCTCAATCGGCATGGTCCGCTCTTCGGCAACGATCAGGGTATGCGCCAGATCGTCTATCACATAGTCAGGCGTGGTCATGTCTCGCTCCTTATCAAAACTTCACCGGGGTTCAGACATATCGATATCAACGGGACACAACCGCTGCTTGTAGACGCCGCGCCAGTCGTTAAGGCGCACCTGCCAGACTTCCCGGATCATGTTCACCGTATCACGCACCGGGTGAACCTTGCTATGGCTGCGGTAGTACCAGTTAATCGGCACCTCAACAATCTGAAACCCATGCTTCTGCGCAATAAACAGGATCTCGACATCAAAGCCCCAACCATTAATTGTCTGTACATGGAAGATATCGCGGGCCACATCCGCCCGAAAGCATTTGAAGCCACACTGCGTATCCTGAATATTATGCACCGCCAGCGTCCGCACCAACCAATTGAACACCCGACCCATCAGGTGGCGATGCGCCGGCTCCCCATAGCGCCGGGCTCCCGGCACTTCACGCGAGGCAATCGTGATCGGCGTATCGTGCTGCAGATGGGGCAAGAAGCGCGCAACTTCCTGGATTGGCATTGACAGATCCGAGTCACAGAGAAAGAGCCACTGCCCGTGACTGGCGAAGATGCCCTGCTTGCAGGCATGCCCCTTACCACCGTGGGGGGCGCGCACCAGGCGCAGCGCCGCATAGTCGCGCATCGATGCCTCAACAATAGTAGCCGTGCTATCGGAACTGCCGTCATCCACCACAATCACTTCCGTGGCGAAAGATTGCGTATCAAAATATGCCTGGATCTGCTGCAAACTGTCGGTCAGTCGCCGCTCTTCATTGTAGGCGGGGATAATCAGCGAGAGAAAGGGGGGCGACTCAGGCGGTTCCGCAGTGGCCGCGTGCAGTGATGTTGGCCCGCTATCGGTTGACAGGGGTTGCGACTGGTTCGTTAGCGTGGTCAAGATACCTCCAGAACACCGAATAGTACCGATCAACGAAACATTCCATACGCCGGCTATCAGTTTGCCGGGACATTTTGGCTTCTAGTATACACCATGTATTCAAGAATGGCATGCCGGCGTCCGGCATTTCGGCATTTTTCAATCACGAACACGATGTACGCAGTTGACATGCAAACCGGACATTTGACCCGATGGAAGCCTGATTCGCCTGCGGCAG
>CAKZQX010000180.1 GCA_937141995.1 uncultured Chloroflexaceae bacterium
GCCGGGGGCGAATCGGGCCGGTTGTTCAGGCACATGCCGGGTTTGGAACCGACCGCGTAATTCCTGTTAACTGAGATTTAACAGTACCTTTATATTTGCGCGTGACGCTGGTGCAATTCTTGCAATAGGCAGAATAACGGCAGGTGGAGAATACTATTCAACACCTGTCGGGCATATCACAACAGCCGTCCGCGCATTTTAGATTGTATGCACGATGAGGCAGGAGAGAGAAGAATATGGATATCAACACCTCACCGCAAGAAACGCTTCAGCGATTGTTGCAGGCTGACCGGGAAGCGCAAAAGCGCGTCCAGCATGCCGAGGAAGAGGCCAATACCTTGTTAAAGCAGGTGCGCGAAGAGGCGCATAGGTTGGTAGAGCAGGCCCGCGAAGAAGCTCAGGCTGAAGCTCACGCGATTGTGCAGACCGCGGAGGAGAGCGGTTGGACTACACCCAGGCAGGCTGCCGAAACCGATCCTGATCAGGCATATCGCACTGACCCGGAAGCACTGCGGCAACGCGCGGAACCCCGCATGCAGGATGCGGCCGGACGACTGGCGGCCTGGGTCGCCGGGGAGGATCTCTAGGATGGTTGCCCTGCTCGGTCCTGCGCGCTATGCCGCATCTAACGCCAGTGTACGGGCGCGCCTGGCGCAACGCCTGTCTGACAACCGCTGGTCGCAATTGTCGGCAGCGCCCGATCTTGATGCTGTTGTTGCGCTTCTGGGAACAACGGCATACGGGGCAACGCTGGAGGCGGTGTCCGCTCAGACGCCGGAACCGGAGCAGATGGAACAGTCGTTGCGTATCTATCTGGTTCAGGCCTTTCGGACACCGCTCAAGCTGATGCAGGGCAAACCACGCACCCTGCTGGACTGGCTCTGGCGCCGCTTTGAACTGGAAAATGTTAAAACCGTCATCCGGTCAGTCGCGGGTGATCGACCGGCGCGGGAGACGCAGGCGGCGCTGGTTCCCCTGGGGAGCGGATCGGATCTGCCCTGGGACGCCATGATCGAGGCGCAATCGCTCCCCGCACTACTGCCCAGCCTGCGGACGACGTTTCATGGCGAACAGTATGCCCGCGCACTGGAACCGGCCATGGACCGCTATGGGCGCGAGGGCAAACTCTTTGTGCTGGAAGTTGCGCTGGATCTGGCCTACTATCGCCGCTTGCTGCGCCTGCTGGACAGCCTGTCGGGACGAGATCGGCGCGACGCGGGGCGTTTTGTCGGCACGCTAATCGATGGGCACAATCTGCTCTGGGCGTTCCGCTATCGGGTCTACTTCGATCTGAGCCCGGAGGAGATCCTGAACTATACCTTGCAACGCCGCCTGCGGGTCGATGCGGCAATGGTCCGGGAGATCGCGCAGGGTGCATCCCTGTCCGAGGCCACCCACGCGGTCTGGAATGATCGTCTGCCCGACCTGGAGCGCCTGGAAGCACTGCCCTCGGAGGAAGCCCTACCCGAATTGGAGTTGATCTTGCGCCGCTATCTGCATAGAGTGGCCAAGAATGCGCTTGAGGGTTACCCATTTCATCTGGGAACGATCCTGGCCTACACGGTGCTGCTGGAGAACGAGGTGCAGGATCTGATCGCCATTATTGAAGGCAAAGCGGCCGGATGGTCTGCCGAGCAGATCCGGCCCATGCTGATTGGGACACGAGGATAAATGCTTATGCTGTTCAGATCACCGCCACAACGTCGGGTCAACCTGTTTGTGCAGGAGCAGGATGTGGGTACAGTGGTGCGGGCGCTGTGCCGGCTCGATACATTTGATCTGGAAGCCACCGCGCAGGATGAGCGGAGCCGGACACCGGAACGCTGGCAGGAACTGGCGGCAACTTATAATGATCAGGCCCAACGGCTGGAACGATTGCTGAATATGCTGGCAATTGAATGCCGGGATGTGCCGACGACCGAGGCGCTTACACCCGGTCAGGATGCCCCCCGGCTTGAGCGCGAGACTCAGGTTGTCGAAGCGGAGGTACAGGCATGGCATGCGGAGTTGAGTGCTGCCGAGGAGGAATGTCGGCGGTTGGAGCAACTGTTGCAGCGGGTACGGTTGCTTGCGCCACTGGCGGTGGCTTTCCAGGAACTACGCCAGACCCGCTATCTCTATCTGGTGATTGGCACCGTTGCACGCACTCATCTGGATCGGTTGCATGTGCCACAGGCTGATACGCCCTTTGTGCTGGTACCGGTCTGCGACTTTACGGAGAACGATGAGCAACAGGTCTTGCTGATCGCCGCCACGGAGCGTGCCTATGTCCCGGTGTTGGAGCGCACACAGCAGAGCCTGTTTATGCAACCGCTGGATCTGCCGGAAAATCTGATGGGCACGCCGGTGCAGGCGAGCAATGAACTGGAGGAACGCTACGCATCGGCGGTAGCGCGACGCGATGAACTGCGCCGGCAGCAGACGCACCTGGTACAACACTGGCGCGCGCACCTCTGTCCGCGCCGGCGGCAGGCCCGCGAAAATGCGGCAACTGCCGCGCAGATCGGTCAGTTTGTCCGTTATGAACAGTTCTATCTTATCACTGGTCAGGTCATTGCCGGCACAACCGGACGACTGTTCGATACAGTTCAGCAGGTAGCCCGGTCACCCTATGCGATATTTTTGACCGCGCAGAATGAGGCGTAACCAGAACGGGAGAAGATAGCCGTATGTTTACACCCGCGCAGATGGGCAAGGTAAATATTGTTCTGCAAGAGCAGGATGTTGAAGCGGTAACAGTAGCCCTGGCCCGCCATGCCATGCTCGACTTGAACGAGGGTGAGCAGCAGGCGTGGGGCAGCGCTGAACCGAGCCGCTGGAGCGATCTGGCTGCGACCTACACCAGCCAGAGCCGCCGCCTGGAACAGACCCTGGAGACGCTCGGCATCGACCGTCCGCCGGTCACGCCACCGGAGCAACTAGAACCCGGCCAGGATGCCGATCTCATCGCTGCCCAGTTGCACGCGGCCGCAAAAGCCGTGCAGGACTGGCAGGTGCGCCAGGAAGCAGTTGAAAAAGAGCTTGAGCACCTGGACCTGCT
>CAKZQX010000181.1 GCA_937141995.1 uncultured Chloroflexaceae bacterium
TGTGCCACATTTCCTGAACAAGACGGTCCTATTCCACCCTGCCGGGGGCGAATCGGGCCATGGCTCCAGGCAAACGCCTGGTTTGGAACCGACCGCGTAAGTCCTGATATTATTGACACGAGTTACGCGGTCGTTGACTCGACAGGCGATTCCGCCTCCGGCAGGGCGGAAGAAACCAGCTTTGGTCACAAAACATTTGCACACAGTGCAAATGTTTTGTGACCAAAGATCAAATGTACCATGCTGCCGCAGGCGAAACGGGCTTCCACCTGGGCACATGTCCCGTTCGTGTACCCACCGCGTAACACCTGTTATTGACACGACGTACGCGGTCTCTTTTACAGAAGCGGATATCGCCTTCGGCAAGGCGGAATAGGCCATCCCTTTTTGGAAAAACGTAGCTTGGAGAGCCACGTTTTTCCAAAAAGAGAGAAAACGTACCAGGCTGCCACAGGCGAGTCGGGTTTTCATCGGGTCAAACACCCGGTTTGCATGCCCACCGCGTAACACCTGTTATTGACAGGAGTTACGCGGTGGGCGTATACATCAGACATGTACGCCCGCAACAGCGATCTTCGCCTGCGGCAGCATGGTACGTGATGGATCTTGTTCACACCCATGTTGCACTGTGTGCAACATGGGTGTGAACAAGAAGAGAATCTGCCGCCCTGCCGGAGGCGAAAGTTCCTTTTGGGTGAGCAACCGCGTAACACCTGTTATTGAGCTTGTTTTGCACTCGTATAACCCGACGAGACAATAATGGTACGCTCGGTTGTAATAGTACATTCTGAAACGTCTTTGCCTCAGACATTGCATGCGTTCTTTACTATGCAGGGCGATAAAGTCTGGCAGGCAACCAGTGCTACCGAGGCGCGTTTCCTGATCAAAAAGCATAAACCGGATCTGCTGGTCATTGATATTCATCTGCCGGATATTGACTGGCAGCGGATGCTTTCGTTGGCGCACCGCGTACGTGTACGAACCGGCGTTTTGTTGATCGCGCGTCACGCCGATCCGCAGCGCGAAGATCTGGCGCAGACCCAGGGGTTGAACGTATGCGTGCGACTGCCCTGTACGCGCGGCGAGATCGAGCAGGCTCTGGCCCAGGTGGAACGTTCGCGCCATCCCTCTGACCGGCAAACTAGTGGCAAGCCGGCACGCTCCCGTCTGCGTGTCCCGGTGCGCATCAAAATCACGCTGCCCTATGTGCTCCTGGCGCTGTTCCTGGCGCTGGCGGCGACCTATGTGGTGAGTCAGGTCGCCCTGGACTCCATCGAAGAACGGTTTGTGAACCAGCTTATTGAGGCCGGCAAACAGAGCGCCGACGAAATTGTGCGCGAGGAGAGCCGCTTACTGACAACGCTGCGGTTAATCGCTTATGTTGAAGCTATGCCGGCGGCAGTCGAGACACGCGATGTTGAACGCCTGCGGCTTCTCACACTGCCGATTGTCGTTAATGCCGGGGAGGAAGCGGTCGATATCCTGGATCGGGAGGGCAACAGCCTGCTCTCGTTGCGTTATCAGGTGACCGACAACCAGGGCAGCTACACAGCCACTCAGGGCGATGAGCAGTTCCGCCAGTGGCCGCTGACTCAGCGCGTGTTGCGTGGCGAGCGTGATCCGTATGGTGATAAATATGCAAGTCTGGTTCAGTTGCACGGCTCGGAGCCGGCATACTATCTCTATGTGGCGGGGCCGATTAATGATGAGCGGGGCGAGTTAATCGGGGTGGTCCTGGTGGGGAAGCGCATAACCACGCTGGTCCAGCAATTTCGCCAGGAGACCCTGGCGCATACGACGGTCTACAACCTGGCCGGCGAGCCAATCGCTTCTACATTGCCGGATCAACCGGCCGCCGCGCTTCTTTCGCTCGAAACGGCGCGCGTGCTGGAGCAGCAAGAGTCGAGCAGCCGCATTCGGCCCGTCGTGGCGGGTAGTATTCCCTACTACGAGATCATGGGGCCGTTTGAGGTGCGTAACGGCAACGATCTGGGGTTGCTGGGTACGGCGCTACCGCAGACATTTCTGGTACGCCCCAGCGAGATGACCCGCCTCAAAATAGCGCTCCTGGTGCTGGTGGCGTTTATCCTGATCATTGCCATCGGTATTTTCCTGGCGCGGCGCATTACCGCGCCGCTGCTGCGCGTGGTGCATGCTTCGGCGCGGGTAGCCCGGGGCGATTTTACTGTCACTGTGAAGCCGGTTGGTACCGATGAACTCGCCTTGCTTGCACGCAGTTTTAACTATATGGTGGCCCGCTTACGCGAAGGACTGATCTACCGCGATCTGCTGGGACGTACGCTCTCGCCGGAGGTGCGCGACCAGTTTCGCCAATCGCTTGCCGGCGGAAACCTGCGGCTGGAGGGGCAGAATATCGTTGCAACTATTTTGATGAGCGATATTCGCGGTTTTACACCCCTCTCCGAAAAAACTGATCCAATCACAGTCTGGGCCTGGCTCAATGAGTATTTTGGCGAACTGGTCCCGATTATCACGGCACACGGAGGTGTGGTCAGCGAGTATATCGGCGATGCGCTGCTGGTCTTTTTCGGTATTCTGCCTACGCCGCAATTGCCGGAGGAGAGCGCCTATCGCGCCTGCCAGACCGCGCTGGCGATGCTGACGGCAATCGACCAGATTAATGCGCGCCGGATCGAGCGGGGTGAGCCGCCGTTGATCACCGGGATCGGGGTCAATACCGGGCTGGTGACGGCCGGGAGTATCGGCACGGCGGACCGGATGCGCTATGGCGTGGTTGGGGATACGGTCAACACCACGCAACGGCTGGAGAGTTTTACCCGGCAGTTTGGCGCGAGTAGCATTGTGGTGAGTGCTGCCACCGTCGCCGCCTTGCAACAACGCCAGGGTGAATTTCTGTTTGAAGATCTGGGCGCACACCAGTTTAAGGGGAAATCCGCGCCGTTTGCGGTCTATCGGCTCCATCCCACTGTTCCGGTGATCTCGCCAGTCATTCAGGATGCGAAAACGGGATGAGACGGAACATCGACAACGCCACGCGTGGGGATCACCGCTGGTGGCT
>CAKZQX010000182.1 GCA_937141995.1 uncultured Chloroflexaceae bacterium
ACGCACCGGATACGCTGGTGCTCTGGGAGGCGCAATTTGGTGATTTTGCCAACAGCGCGCAGGTCTTTATCGACCAGTTTATTATTTCCGGGCATGCCAAGTGGAACCAGTTGCCCGCACTGGTGATGCTGTTACCCCACGGCTACGAGGGGCAGGGGCCGGAGCACTCCAGCGCGCGCATCGAGCGCTTCCTGCAACTGGCCGCCGATAACAATATTCGGGTGGTGAACTGCACCACCGCCGCGCAATACTACCATCTGCTGCGGCGACAGGCGATATCGCTGCATAGCGATCCGCGCCCGCTGATCGTGCTGACGCCCAAGAGTCTGCTGCGCCATCCGCGGTCGGCCTCATCGCTGCGCGATCTGGTTGAGGATCGCTTCCACCCGGTGCTGCCGCCGGAAGAAAACAGTGTGCCCGCCGAGAATGTGACACGCCTGGTGCTCTGCAGTGGCAAAATCTATGTTGATATGATCGCCGGTGGGCATCTGGATAAAGTTGAAGGCGTGGCCGTGGCCCGGGTCGAGGAACTCTACCCCTTCCCTGAGATGGAGTTGATGAGCCTGCTCAAGGAGTATCGCGGGTTGCGGGAGGTGGTCTGGATGCAGGAGGAGCCACAGAATATGGGGGCCTGGAACTATATCGCGCCCCGCCTGCGCGAACTGGTTTCTTCCGGCGTCAAGGTCATCTACTGTGGTCGCCCGGAGTCGGCCAGCACCGCCGAAGGGTCGGTCAGCCAGCATGAGCCGGAGCAATCTCGCATTCTGTACGAAGCCGTGCGCGGTACCTCCGAGAAGTTGGTGACAAACCGGTAGGTTGGTGGGTCGCCCGCGTAAGTCGTGTGCAATGACCGGAGTTACGTGGTGGGCATTTGGCCCACGAACAACACGCCATGAGCGAACACCGCGAAACGGCCAATGCTGGCGAATCGGGCCGTTTATCCAGGCACATGCCGGGTTTGGAACCGACCGCGTAAGTCCTATCATTCAGGCAACTGCCTGATTTGAACGCGCACCGCGTAACGCGTGTGATAATGAGGAGTAAGATATTATGCCGACCGAAGTAAAAGTACCGGCCCTGGGCGAGTCGATTGTCGAAGCGACGATCAGCAAATGGCTCAAACAGGAGGGTGATACCGTCAGCAACGGTGAGCCGCTGGTTGAACTGGAAACCGACAAAGTCAACCTGGAGGTCGCCGCCGAGCAGGATGGCGTGCTGGAGCGGATTCTCAAGGGCGAAGGGGAGACGGTCAATATTGGCGATGCGCTCTGCATGATTGGCGCGGGCAATGGCGCCGGGCAGGCCACCGCGCCGCCTGCCGAGCAGAAACCCGCCTCCCAGGAGCAGCCGTCCGGCAATGGCAAACCGGCCGCTCCCGCGCAGCCGCAACCGGCGTCCGCGCCGGCAGCGTCCACCGAGAGCGCTGAGAGCACCGAGAGCACCGCGAGTGACGTGTTTGCCACCCCGGTGGCCCAGCGGGTCGCCGCTGAACATGACCTGGATATCCGCAAAGTTCCCGGCAGCGGCCCCGGCGGCCGCATAACCAAGGAAGATGTGCTTGGCTTCCTTGACCAGGAGCGCAGCGCGGCCCCGGCGAAACCCGGCCCCCAGGTTGCGGAGCCGGAGCGCACCGCGCCGCCGCAGAAGTTGGCCACGCCATCCGCCCCGGCAGAACGGCCCGCCCCCACGCCCAGGGCATCGGCTCCGGCAGAGAAGCCCGCTATGCCGGCGCAGCTCGCGCCCACCGAAACCCGCCGCGAGGAGCGGCAGCGCATGTCCCGCCGCCGTCAGACCATTGCCCGGCGGCTGGTCGAGGCGCAGCAGCAGGCGGCAATGCTGACCACCTTCAACGAGGTGGACATGAGCGCGGTCATGGAGCTACGGCAGCGGCGCAAAGATGCCTTCAAGGAGCGCCACGGCATCGGGTTGGGCTTTATGTCCTTCTTTGCCCGGGCGGTGGTTGGGGCGCTGAAGGCGTTTCCGCTGCTCAATGCCGAGATCCAGGGCGACGAGATTGTGATCAAGCACTACTACGATATCGGTGTGGCCGTCGGCACGGATGAGGGGCTGGTTGTGCCCGTGGTGCGCGACGCCGACCGCAAGAGCTTTGCCGCGATTGAGCGCGAGATTAGCGAACTGGCGCAGCGCGCGCGCGCGGGCAAGCTGGGCCTGGCCGAACTCCAGGGGGGCAGCTTCACCATCACCAATGGCGGCATCTACGGCTCGCTGATGTCCACGCCGATCCTGAATACGCCCCAGGTGGGCATTCTGGGCATGCACAAGATCGAGGAGCGCCCGGTTGCCATTGACGGCGCCGTCGTCATTCGCCCGATGATGTACCTGGCCCTCTCCTACGATCATCGCATCGTGGATGGCAGCGAGGCCGTCCGCTTCCTGGTCCGCATCAAGGAATTGATCGAAGACCCGGAGGCGCTGCTGCTGGAGGGATAGGTTTTTAAGTTTTGAGTAGTGTTGAGTGTTGAGTGCTGAGTGCTGAGTGTTAAGTACCGTAGCATCGTAGGTCACGCTTCCAGCGTTACACCCCTGCCGTCAACACTGAAAGCGTAACCTACAACAAGGGTGTGTCATGGAGATGTTGGCCTGGCCCTCCGTCCCGTCCATCATGCGGGAGCGATCGTGAAACAATGAGTCCGGATATGGAGATCGCTCCCGCACGGCTCCGGAGCGGGAGTCCCGGCTTCAGCCGGTT
>CAKZQX010000183.1 GCA_937141995.1 uncultured Chloroflexaceae bacterium
CAGTAAATCGGGCTCAGGTAACAACATCATGGCAATCATTACCCGCTGGCCCATACCGCCTGAAAGCTCATGGGGATAAGCGCGCAACACCCTTTGTGGGTCGCGGATCCGCACCGCTTCCAGCGAGGCGATTACCTCCGGCAGCGAGGTCGCGGCAGCCAGCAGCAGCGCGCCAATAAAACTCTCGCCCAGGCCGGTTGCCGCGGCTACCTGGTCGCCCAGCCATGCCAGCCAGATGCCCAGCAGCATAATTGCCAACGCCGGCAACCCGAACCTGACATATGCCTGCCCACGCGTGACATGGTCGTACTGGGAGGGTACCACCAGGTGTTCCGATACCTCCGACTGGCGGCGGGTTTCGTGGCCGGCGATCAACTGTGTGCTAAGCAAGTAGATGCCGAGGATCAGCAGACTGGGCAGGCCGATCCAGCCGATCTGCAGGGTTGTTCCGCCCTGGCTCATAAGCAGACCGGCGGCGGCGGTTCCCAGCAAGATGCTGCCCATACCTGCGGCCAGCCCGTGGCTGATGTGAATTTGCGGGAACAGTGGTTGCTCACCACTTACACCGTCGAGCAGCGCCAGAATCAACAGATTGAAGAGACAACTACCAAAGATGCCCCCGGCTGCCAGGTTCGGTGCGTTGATGCCGACCACCGCACTCATCCCCGTCGCCAGTTCCGGCAGCGATGTTGCTCCTGCCAGTAAGATGGCCCCGACCCAACTATGCCCCAGGCCCGTCTTCTCGGCCAGAATATCGGCACTCTGCGAGAGGCGACGCCCAACGAACACAACAAGCGAGACACAGATGATGACCTGGAGGGCAAGGATCATACCGGGCTCCTGCTGCTCTGATGCAAAATCTGTTCGGTGCGGCAGGGCATGCTGCCGGCACTCCGGAGATTGTACAGCACTTTTCCACCAGTACAAAACGACGCCCCGGCGAAGCACTGGTCAGCGCTTCGCCGGGGCGTTATACTCGCGTAATAAACCGGGGTTCCGCAGTCACTGACCCGGAAGGAAATCTCACCGCCGGCAGGGTGAAAGATTCCAGTCTTCTGCAAAAGAACGTACCATTAAGAAAATAATCCGGGTGTGGAGTGCGGCAGCCATGCTGCCGCCTGCTCCTTGTCGTGATGCGACCTTACCACTGGCCGAGGGCCGGGGTGGTTTCTTCTTCGGGATGCGGGCTGGCTGCCTGCGATTTCTTCGCGGCATGCTCCTGCTCCGCCAGGTACCAGGTTGCCTCCATCGCCGCCATACAGCCCTCGCCGGCGGCAGTAATCGCCTGGCGATAGATGTAATCAACCACATCACCGGCAGCAAAGACGCCCGGCACATTGGTCCGCGTGCGTCCGTCGGTCAGAATGTAGCCGCTCTCGTCCAGGTGAATATGTCCTTTGAAGAGGCTGGTGTTAGGCACATGGCCGATGTAGGGAAACACGCCGTCGGTTTCCAGCACGGTCTCCTCGCCGGTCTTCAGATGCTTGATCCGCACGCCGGTAACGCGCTCATCGCCCAGCACTTCGCTGACCGCCGCGTTCCACACAAAGCGCACCTTGGGATTCTCGAAAGCGCGCTCCTGCAGGATCGGGTCCGCCCGTAGTTGATCACGGCGATGCACGACCACCAGTTCGGAGACATAGCGTGTCAGGAACAGCCCTTCGTCCAGCGCGCTGTTCCCGCCACCGACGACCACAACGCGCTTATCGCGGAAGAAAAAGCCGTCACAGGTCGCGCAGTAGGAAACCCCACGGTTGGCAAGCTCATTCTCGCCCGGCACATCCAGCTTGCGCGGTGACGCGCCCGTCGAGATAATCAATGTATCGCCAGTCACCGTCTGGCCGGAGTCGGTTGTGAGCGTAAAGGGTCGCTGCGTCAGATCAATGTCGTTGACAATCGCATCGAGAAACTCGGTACCAAAACGACCGGCCTGCTTTTCCATCAGTTCGGCCAACTCATAGCCGCCGACCGATTCGGGGAATCCGGGATAGTTCTCGACTTCGCTGGTTGTTGCGATCAGGCCGCCGGGCTGGAGGCCCCGAATAACAAGCGGTTCCAGGTTTGCGCGCGCGGCGTAGAGCGCTGCTGTCAGTCCTGCCGGACCTGACCCGATGATAACAACTTTCTTGTGCATAAATTCCGCTCCTCAGGTGATATGTCACGCGTGACATGGACGAGCAACCGCGTGATGGGTCAATCTCTGGTGATAATTCTGCCCGCCGGGTCACGCGTTCGGCTTCTCCTTACCGATCTTCTCTGCCCATCACGCGCCGGGTTTTCTGTTTGAATTATTATGGTAGTGCCGGGGCAACACAGCCGGGCATACAAGGCTGTGCCTTGCATATATTCCCAGTATACCACGCTCGTCCCACTCTTTCTGTGATCCATATTACCCCCCAGGGGTACCGGGGTGATCGAGCGCATTGATCGGTGCAACATCCGCCGTAATCTGGCGGCGCGCCAGCGGCAACGTAAAGAGAAAGCGCGAGCCGCGCCCGACCTGGCTCTCCACCCAGATGCGCCCGCCGTGCGCCTCAACGATGGAGCGCGTCAGGTAGAGACCGATGCCGGTCCCCTGCGTTTCACGCCGCAGCCGGTTATCCACCCGGTAGAAGCGCTGAAAGATGCGCTGCTGCTCCTCCGGCGGGATACCGATGCCCTTGTCGGCGACATAAATAATCGCCAGTTCATCTTCAGCCTTGGCACCAATGCGAATAGTCCCTCCGTCGGGACTATATTTCACCGCATTGGAAACCAGGTTTGTCAGTACCATCCGGATGCGCTCGTAGTCGCCATGCACGGGTGGGAAATCCTCGGGCAGGCGTAGCTCAAACTCGAACCGCTCATCGGTCTGGGCCGCAAACCCCTGTACTACCTGGCGCGCGAGTGCCGGCAGCGGCCAGTCGGTCATGTCCAGGTGCAGCCCGCCCGCCAGGAAGCGCGAGACATCCAGCAAATCCTGGATCTGGTTGGCAAGCCGGTCGGCCTCCTCCTCGATCACCTGGAACCCGTCGCGTAGCGTCTCCTGGCTCCAGTTGGCATCCTCGCGCCGGAGCGTTTCGGCATACCCCTTGATAATACTGACCGGGGTCTTCAGTTCATGGGAGATGATCGAGATAAAGGTGTTCTGCAATTCCTCCTCGCGCTTCTGCTCGGTGATATCACGGACATTGGCAATCGCTCCCAGGAACGCCCCGTTGGGACTGCGCTGGGGGGCGTAGCGGCTCTGAATGTATAGCTCGCGGCCATCGCGGTTTGTCATCCAGCCCTCGATCACCGGATTGGTAACATGTGGCCGGCGTTGCAGGGGACAGTCAACCAGACAGAGATTCACGCCCTGGCTGTTCCGCACACCCAGCACCTCGGCGCAGGGCCGCCCGACCGCCTCTTCGCGTGCCCAGCCGGTCAACTGTTCCATGGCCTTGTTAAAACTGGTAATCCGCCAGCGGCTATCCAGGATCATCACGCCGTCGGCACTCTGCTCAATAATAGCATTCAGGCGCTGCTTCTCGCGCACCGCGCCCTGGTAGAGCCGCGCGTTGCTGACCGCGATAGCGGCCTGGTTCGCAAACGCCTGGAGCACCTGCTCATCATCGGCTGAGAAGGCTACATTGAGCGCTGCCCGGAAGACATAGATTACCCCCACCGGCGTGTCGTGAAAGGTCAGCGGCAGCGCGATCATCTGGCGTAGCGCCAGCCCGGTGTCGGCAGCAATGGTACGCATCACATGAATCAGCGCTTCGCGCGCGGCTTCGCGGGGCGATAGAGCCAGCAGCGGCCCAAAGGCGGGCCAGACCTCGCGCCGTAGTCCGGCCGAGGCATAGATCCGCAGTTCCTCGCTACCGTCCTCTTCATACAGCGCAATCAAGCCGGATGTGCCCGCCAGCATTTCCACGGCAACCTCAATAACCAGGTTGAGCACGCTGGTCAGATCGAGTTGGGCAGTAATGGCGCGGCTAATCTGTAAGAGATACTCCCGCTGGCGTAGGCGATGATCAGTCAGTTCTAACATCGTTCTAACGCTCCGTGTACGCCAATCTAATAGATGAGCGGTATTCTGAAATCGTTACATGATAGCTAAACCACAGGATAACATACATAGAGACACACAGACGCACTGAGGAGGTGTGATTATGGCAAACATAACTCGCTGGACCCTTTCCAGGACATGCTGACGCTCCGTGAAGCTATGAGCCAGTTACTTGAAGAGAGCGTTGTACCGACGCCGGGGAACACCCGCTCAACCCAGGGCTTTGTTCCGGCGCTTGACCTGAGCGAAACACCGGAAGCCTTTATCGTCGAGGCCGCAGTTCCGGGGATCACAAGCGATGATCTCAACATCACCGTCGAGAACAACGTCTTGCTGATCAGTGGCGAGATGCGCGAGGAAGAGGAGCGCAAGGAGCGTAACTACCATCGGGTCGAACGGCGGTTTGGCAGCTTCCAGCGCAGCGTTGCTCTGCCGAACACAGTCAAGGCCGATCAGATCAGCGCGAAGCTGGAGAATGGCCTCCTCCACCTGGAGATTCCCAAGGCGGAGGAAGTCAAGCCGCGCCGGATTACCGTTAACGTCGGCAACCGGAACTAAACTACCACGACCAGAAATGATACCGGACAAACATGACCCTGCATCCTGCGTCATGGCAGGATGCAGGGATTTCTTTCTGCTCCCCGAAAATTGCGCTCCCCATGCCGGACAAGCCTTTACACCTTATGCTGTAGCGCGGGAAAAACGTGTTAAGCTTTACCCGAAGCCTGAAATGGTTGAAGTCTGCCCGGCCGCGCCTCCTCGTCAACATGCGTGTTCCAGATAACATAAGATCGAGTTGCTGTGAACCGCCACCTTGGAACTATGCCTTCGATGCCGGATATACTATTTACAAACAGGACTGGACAGATAAAGATCACTATGCTATTCTAATAAAACATTACGCCTCGCTGTTGGTTCGACCACGCTGTCGGCAATAGCGCCGGGATGTGTCGGTAAGGAGCCTCTATGCAACTCGACCTGACCAGCAAGCGAGCCAAAAAGCTCATCCGGGCTCATGGTCTGACCGAGGAAGAGATACAGCAGATCGTAGCTTCGGCACGCATCAACCTCGCCACATTTGACCCGGAGTATCGCACCAATGTGACGCAGATAGCCGACGAGTTGCAAAAGAGCCGCCCGACGATTTACGGTTGGGCTGATCGGGCGATTACCGCAACGATCCACTCGTTGCGGAACATTCGTACAGGCCGGCCGCCCAAAGAGAAAGAGCGTGAACGCACAGCCGGCACAAATAATCATGAGGTCCGGGGCGATATAACGGAACTCTAGTCAGCAATCAGTGGGTACGAGTGGCATCATAGTAATCGTAGTAGTATAATAAGATGCGTTCGACTGGCGATGATGCTAATGCCGGGAGCATTGGCGAGGAGAACTCTCACGTATGAGTAGCAATCTAAGGAGCCTTCTGGGACGCTTCCGTGCCCTCGATAGTGTCGAGATGGCTGCCGTCGTTGCCCATGATGGGTTGCTTATAGAAAGCGCGTCCCGCCCGGATGTTGATGTCGATGCGATCTGTGCCGTCGCCTCCAATGGTCTGGCTATGGCGGATGCACTGGGCCGCGAGATCAACAAAGGTGACACCATGCAAACGCTGCTCGAATATGAGCAGGGTCTGGTCCTGTTGGAACCGATCAGCGACGAAGCCATGCTCCTGCTGATGGCAAACACCCGCGAAGAACTCGGACAGGTGCGCTTCCTTGTCGCCATCCATCGTCATGATTTAGCCGATGCGCTGAACGCAATTTGACGTGCTATGTGCTATAATTGCCATAGATGATACAGTTCGGGCATCCTGATCATATCAATTAGGAAACACAAGGCAGGTGCTGATGGATCCACAACTTACAAGTCTGATTGTACCCTCTGAGGAGATAACAAAGGTTGAGGAGTGCCTGAACCATCTGGTAGAAGATACCGGCGGCAATTACGCATTGTTGCTTGATAAAAGCGGTCAGGTGATTTCTTCACAGGGTGATGGTGATCGCCAGGATATTACGGCACTCGGCGCGCTTATCGCTGGGACGTTTGCTTCGTCGCGCGAAGTTGCAAAATTGTTGCGTGAGAAGGATTTCCGGGTACTCTTCCAGCAGGGCGTGCGCGAAAATATTTTTATTGCCTTGATTGAGGAACAGTGGATTCTTTGTATCATCTTCAATAAAGGTACGCATATTGGCCTGGTGAAGGTGTTGACCAAGAAGGCGACGGATGAACTTGCCACCGTGTTGGAGCGCGTGCGGCAACAGCACAAAGCACGCGACGAGGTGCTGGGTTCTTCCTTCCGTACCTCCATGGAAGATACGATCGATCTGCTGTTCCGTGATTGACCAGGTTCGGCGCGGCGATGCTCGTCGCCGGCAATGTCATTCGGTTTGTGTCCATCCCGGGGGATCTGTTCGGATGGTCGTTAGGTTCGGCAACCTGGAGTACCTCAGGCCAGTCGGACAGTCAACCCCGCTTTCGCTAAATGTGTGGACGTGGTACGCTCTTACAGGCACGCGAGATAATCTATGGCTCTGATCAACGTTGCAGCGCGCGAAATCCATTGCAAAATCGTCTATTATGGGCCAGGTATGTGCGGCAAGACATCGAACTTGCAGTATATCCATGCCCAGGTTCCGCGCGATACGAAGGGCGATTTGCTTTCCATTGCTACTGAAACCGAGCGCACCCTTTTCTTCGATTTCCTACCCCTTGACCTGGGAAAGGTGCGTGGCTTCCAGACGCGGTTCCATCTGTATACGGTGCCGGGGCAGGTACTCTATGAGCGTACGCGGGTTGCGGTGCTCAATGGTTCCGATGGGGTTGTGTTTGTTGCCGACTCGCAGCGGAGTAAGCTGGAAGAGAATATCAAAAGCCTGAAAGAGCTGGCAGTGAATATTACCCGCCAGAATAAAAAGTTTCAGGATTACCCGGTCATCTTGCAGTATAACAAGCGCGATCTCGGCGATGTTCTCCCCGTTCCGGTGCTGGATAAATATCTGAACGGTATGCACTGGCAGCGCTTTGAAGCTGTTGCTACGACGGGCGTCGGCGTGTTTGATACGCTGAAGGCGATTAGTAAGCTGGTTATCAGTCGGCTGTAGTACGTAGGGGTACGGTGATCCTTATCGCCGGTAATACAACGCCTATTGGTGAGGGGTGTCTATGGCTCTTGCAGGCGATCTTAGCGAGTTTCCCCTGACAGATATTATTCAGCTTGTGGACCTGAGCAAGAAGACCGGCGGGGTTCACATGCATGGACGGCGTGGCGGTCAGGAGATGGAGGGCCGGCTCTACTTTCGTGACGGTCGAATTATCGGCGCGGAGTTGCCCGGAATGTCCCCGCTCGAGGCCGTCTACACATTCTTTACCTTTGACTCCGGCCCTTTCTCTTTTGAAGAAGATAAGGTGCTTGAGCATCCCACAATCACTGTCAGCAATGAAGTTATTATCATGGAAGGGATTATGCGTCAGGATGCCTGGGCCAGTATCCAGGAATATGTGCCGTCGCTTATGATGGTGCCGCGCCTGGTGCCCAATCCGGCTTCCGGGACGACGGAGATTAACCTGGAAGCCGAGGAGTGGCGTGTCCTGACCATGGTTAATGGAACAAATACGGTCGCTCAGATTGCGCAGCGGGGTGGGTTAGGGGAGTTTCGTACGTGCGAAATTATTGCCCAATTGCTCGCTAACGGCTTGATCGAAAAACGTGAAGGTTAGTTCCACCGGGTAGTCTGTATCCGGGGAGATATGGTTGCTGTATGCCCAGGTGTGGGGTGCATTGCGTTCCCGCAACCCGTAATCAACGTAATCGGACAACCCTACTCGATGGCGGGTAGGGTTATTCGTCGTGGTTTGTATCGTGTTTGTGTTTCTTGATAGCCAGGTAGGGGAGAGTTGTGCGTACACTGATAAGTGTCTGGGATAAGGCGGGGATTGTGGAGTTGGGCCAGGCGCTGGCTGACCTGGGGAGCGAGTTGATCTCAACCGGCAAGACGCAGCGTATGCTGGTTGAGGCGGGTGTTCCGGCGCGTTCGGTGAGCGATGTCACCGGCTTTCCGGAAATCCTTGATGGGCGCGTGAAAACCTTGCATCCCGCCATTCATGCCGGTATTCTGTCGCGCCGCGATGTCCCGGCCCATGCGCAAGAGTTGACGGCGCACAGCATGACCCCCATTGATATGGTGGTTGTCAACCTCTACCCGTTTGCTCAGACGATTGCGCAGTCCGGGGTGACGCTGGCCGAGGCGTTGGAGCAGATCGATATCGGTGGTGTGACGCTGCTGCGGGCTGCGGCCAAAAACTTCCCTGCCGTCATACCGCTGGTTGACCCGGCTGACTATGATCTAGTCACCACGCATCTACGCGCGGGTGATGTGCCGCTGGAGGTACGCCGGCGACTGGCGGCGAAAGCCTTTGCCCATACCGCCGCGTATGACGCCGCGATTGCCGGCTATCTGACCGATGCGCCGTTTCCGCAGACGCTGCCGCTGGCCTGGGAGCATGCGCAGGATTTACGCTATGGCGAGAATCCGCACCAACCGGCGGCGCTCTATGGGGATTTCTTTGCCTATTTTGAACAACTCCACGGCAAAGCGCTGTCGTATATCAATATTCTCGATATTGCGGCGGCCCAGCAACTGGTCGAGGAGTTTCACTCGGACGAAGGGGTTGCTCTGGCGATTATCAAGCATACCAACCCATGCGGCGTGGGTGTCGGCCCAACCACGCTGGATGCCTGGGAGCGCGCCTTCGCGACCGACCGACAGGCTCCCTTCGGCGGGATTATTGCGCTGAATGCGCCCTGCGATCTGCCGCTGGCCCACGCTATTGATGAGATTTTTACCGAAATTATTATTGCGCCTGCATTTGCGCCGGATGCGCTGGCGCTGCTCCAGAAGAAGAAGAACCGCCGACTGATGCGCGTACGACAGCCTGTAACCCGCGCGGGTACAATGGTGGTGCAGAGTGTTCCCGGTGGTGTGCTGGTGCAGGCGGCTGATCATGCTTCCCTCGATGCGGAGCCGTTCAATGTTGTGAC
>CAKZQX010000184.1 GCA_937141995.1 uncultured Chloroflexaceae bacterium
TATCCAACCGGCTCAAGCCGGGACTCCTGAATGCCATATCGAGATTATTTGCTCAAAACTCATCCAGCGCAATCTACAAAAAGAGTAGCCCGCCATAAAGATCCTTGAGAAAGCATGCCTGAACCATCACAGTCGGACGGTGCGCCCAACCGGGTGCGACCGGATTCTATCGCCACGGTTGGCCCGCGAACAGCTATCGGGCGCAAACTGCATACCGCACTACTCCAGTCAGACTCGGTGGTGCTGACGACGCTTGCCGTCTGCATCGGCGTTCTGGCCGGGTTTGGCGCGGTCGCGTTTCACATGCTGTTGGAGCAGAGTCACGAGATGCTTGAGGCAGGTACAGAACTGCTACTGCATCTGCCGATATTACAGGCGCGGGGGTGGATCGGGGAGTGGGTTGTTGTGCTCTTCCCGGCAATCGGGGCGCTGGTGGCAATCGGTCTGATTCGGCTTTTTGCACGCCACGACCAGAGCCACGGCACCTCCGCCGTGATTGAGTCGGTTGCACTACGCGGCGGCTGGCTGCCGGCGCGGGCACTGCTGACGAAGGTTGTGGCGGCGGCAATCTTTATCGGTTCCGGCGGCTCGGCGGGGCCGGAAGATCCCAGCGTGCAACTGGGCGCAGTTGCCGGTTCACAGTTTGGGTTGCGGCTGCGATTATCGAGCCAGCGCGTGCGGACGCTTGTCGCCAGCGGTGTTGCGGGAGCAGTCGCGGCGGCATTTAACGCGCCAATTGCCGGGGTCTTCTTTGCCTTTGAAATTGTTGTTGGTCAACTGTCGGCAGCACTCTTCCCGCCCATCGTGCTGGCCGCAGTCGCGGCGTCAGCCGTTGGGCGCTGGCTGATGGGCAACTCACCCGCGTTTCGTGTGCCCTCCTACACCCTGACCGAGCCGCTGCTGGAGTTTCCCCTCTACGCGATCCTGGGCGTCCTGACCGCGCTGGTCGGGGTTGGCTTTATCCGCGTGCTCTTCGCCTTTGAGGATCTGCAGCACCGTTTTAACCCGCCCAAACTGCTGCGCGGGCTGCTTGTCGGGCTGGGCGTGGGCCTGGTCGGACTGCATCTCCCCGCTGTGCTGGGGGTGGGCTACGACACGATTGGCAGTGTACTCTCAGGCGATGTCTACAACGGCGATCAACTGTTGCTGCTGCTGGCGGCTAAACTGCTGCTGACTGCGCTCTGTGTGGCGGCGGTAGGTGTTGGCGGCACCTTTGCGCCATCGCTCTACCTGGGGGCCATGACCGGCGCGCTTGTGGGCATGGCCGCGGATACATTTTTTCCGCAGGTGCCTGCCCCGGCCTTTGCGCTGGTCGGGATGGGCGGTGTTCTGACTGCTGTCGTGCGCGCGCCGATTACCTCGGTGTTGCTGCTGTTTGAACTGACCAACGACTATCGTATTATCTTGCCGATCATGCTCTGTGTGGCCGCCAGCAACCTGGTCTCCAGCCACCTGTTCAAGGAGTCGGTCTACACCGAGCGCCTGGCGCGCCACGGTATTGTGCTGCGCTATGGGCACGATCTGAATGTGATGGAGATGGTACGGGTGGAGGAGGCGATGACCAGGAAGCTGGATACTATCGTTGCCGATGCGCCGCTCCACGCTGCGGTGGACATGTTTAACGTGACGCACCATCACGGGTTGCCGGTGGTGGAGCGGGACGAATCAACGCCATCGGGGGAGGAGCGTCTGGTTGGGATTATCTCCCTGAGCGATATATCCCGGGCTTTCAAGCGTGGCGTTGACCAGAATAGCTCGGTGATCACCGTTGCGACGACCGATCTGCTGGTGATCTACCCCGACCAGAGTTTGAATGAGGCGCTGCGCACGTTTGCCATCCGCGATGTCGGGCGACTGCCGGTGGTGGAGCGGAGCAACCCGCAACGGCTGGTGGGTGTGCTGCGGCGGCCCGATGTGGTGCGCGCCTATAGCACCGGCGTTATGCGGCGCAGTGAACTGGATCAGCGCATCCAGCAGATGAAGATGCGCTCGCACAGTGGCTCGGACGTGGTGGAATTGCTGGTAGATAAAAACTCCGCGCTGGCCGGGCGCATGGTCCGCGATATTCCACTGCCGACGCAGTGCCTGCTGGCAACCGTGCGGCGGGGCGAGCAGACACAGTTTCCGCATGGCAACACGGTGCTGCAGCCGGGTGATCGCCTGACCTTTCTGACCGCGCCGGATACGGTGGCACAGTTAGAGCAGTTGTGCAGCGCCAGCCGGACCGAGCGGGTAGACGTCCATACCTCGCCGCGCTATCGGCGGGTGAAGATTCAAGCGGGGGCCCCCGCTGCCGGCAAATCGGTGCGCGCGCTACGCCTGCCGTCCGGTGTGCTGCTGGTTTCGGTCGAACGGGCCGAGGATACGCTTGTCCCGCGTGGCGACACAGTCATTAAAGCCGAGGATATGGTGACGCTCTTTGCCGAGCCGGATAACCTGCCGCGCGCGCTCAAGGTGCTGAATGGCACGGATGGGACGCGCGACAACGTTGCAGGTTAGCAGGTTGCCGGGTAAACGCAGCAGTAAGGAGTGGGCTTATTCACCTATGCTGGTGCCGGCCTGGTCGCATAAAACACGGAGCTTCCTGGAAGCAGGTGTTTCCAGGAAGCTCCAAACCCTCAATCCCTCTAGCGCACCGTCCGGCAGCTTCCATCGCTGCTACTCCCGCGCGTTAGGCTTGTCTTGTAGCTGCGACTTGTAGCCCCAGGGGCTGCTATCTGGGCAGGCGTTACGACCCGCGCGTCTTCTCCGAGCCGAGCAACTTCCAGGCACCGGGCAGCACGCCGGCAGCCACGGCAATCTTGATGACCGCGCCCAGCAAGAAGGGCAGTACACCCAGTACCATCGCTTCGCCCAATCCACCAACAAACCCGGCCAACCAGAGTACACCGGGAACATAGATCAACACTGTACCGAGTACCATCGACAGAACGGTCGTCGATACTTTACGGTCCCAGCCGCGCTCGGCCAGCCAGCCGGTCAGCGCTGCCGCCAGCACAAATCCGAAGATATAGCCCGCCGTTGAGCCATACAGCACCTGAACGCCGGAGTTTCCATCGGCGAAGAAGGGCAGGCCGATTGCGCCCTGCGCCACATACAGCAGCAGCGCCAGCGTGCCCAGTCGTGTACCCAGCAGGCTGCCGACCAGCAGCACACCCAGCGTCTGCCCGGTTATGGGAACGGGTGTAAAGCCGAGCGGAATGCTAATCTGCGCCAGCAGCGCAACAAACCAGCTTCCCAGAACGGTGAGCATAAGATTGTAAACCCAGGCATTTTCGAGAATACCCTGGCGCGGCACGATCCGCTGGGCCAGCGTTTGCGATGTGGGGGTACCGGCGATTGCCATACAGTTGACCTCCTGACACTATTTACTTTCACTTCCACGATGGGATCTATTATACCAGCAAAATGAAAGAAGCCTGTTGCATAACTGTTCGCGGGTACACGCGTTACGCGGTCCGCCATGCACGGTCAGAGTTGACAGTCCACAGTATCTGCGTTAGCATCCGACAATTCTATGTTCCCCACCCACACAGCACGCAATTTCTCACGGATGGCAGTCTAAATACCAATGTGCCGTCAAACCAGCAATCAACGGGGACAAACGCAACGGACGCAGGGCGGCACGTTCCCATTGATCATCTCGGCGTCCTCGGTGTTCTCTGTGGCTATGATAACAAATTGGTATGACTGCCGGCATTGCTGTTTTCGCTACCTTGCAAAGATGACTGGAGCATATTTTATGGGACTAATGGCAGATTGCCCTGGAAGCTACTGGCATGCCCTGGCGGATCGCTCGCTGGCAGGGGTTGCGCCTACTGTCGATGAAGCGCGGGCGATTCTTACCTGCGCCGATACCGAACTACTGAACCTGCTGGCGGCGGCATATCGTATTCGGACCCACTATTTTGGCAACACCGTCAAACTTAATTACCTGGTCAATGCCAAAAGCGGTCTCTGCCCCGAAGATTGTCACTACTGTTCCCAGTCGCGCATTTCGACGGCGGAGATCGAGCGCTATCCCATGTTGAGCCAGGCGGATATTGTAGCCCAGGCCGAGCGCGCCGTTGCACTGAAGGCGACCACCTGTTGCATTGTCACCAGTGCGCGGCGACCGGCGGCGCGGGAGTTGGAGCAGCTCACCGAGGCGGTGCGAACGATTAAGGCACGCTTTCCCACGCTGAAGATCTGCACATCGCTGGGGATGCTGGGGGAAGCCGAGGCGCAGGCACTCAAGGCGGCGGGGGTTGATCGCTACAACCACAATCTAAACACCTCCGAGGAACACTACGGAAATATCTGCACCACCCACACCTTTGCCGATCGGGTAGCGACGGTGGAGCACGCGGCCCAGGCGGGGATGTCGGCCTGCAGCGGGCTGATCGTCGGGATGGGCGAGACGCTGGAGGATCTAATCAATGTCAGCTTTCAGATCCGCGCCGGTAACATCGACTCGATCCCGATCAACACGCTGCTGCCGATTCCGGGGACGCCGCTGCAAGAGCGCGCATTCTCGCTCGATCCGCGCTTCTGCCTCAAGGTACTCTGTCTCTTCCGCTTTGTCTGCCCGGAGCGGGAGATTCGCGTGTCGGCGGGCCGCGAGGAGCATTTCCGCGCACTGCAGCCGCTGAGCCTGTATGCCGCCAATGCGATTTTTGTTGGCGACTATCTGACAACAGAGGGCCAGTCGGCCGCAATGGATTGGCAGATGATCACTGATCTGGGGTTTGTAATCGAAGAACTGGCCGAACCGGTACATGCAGGTACGCAGGAGGAGCGCTATGCCTGAGAAGTCCGAACCAACCGCTGAGCATACGGCGTTACGCCAGGAGCGGGACATGCTTCTGCAGTTCTTCCATGTCTCGCCGGTATCACAATTTGTGAAGGACCGCAATGGACGGTATGTCATGGTCAATACCCGGTTTGCGCGGGCATTGCAGCAGGAGCGTGATCAGATCGTCGGCAAAACTGACGATGAACTCTTCACCGCCGAGATCGCCGAGTCCCTGCGGGCGAATGACCGGCAGGTGCTATCGGCAAGCACAGCGGTCGAGTTTGAAGAGGTTGCGATGCTCCCGGATGGGCGGCATGTCTACCACTCGATCAAGTTCCCGATTGTTGATGCGCAGGGGCAGATTATTGCCATCGGCGGGATGTCGGTTGATATAACCAACCACGTTGCCAGGGAATAGCTGGGAGGATTGTACCGCAGCGACGCAGAGTGCGCAGAGAGTTTATGTTTATGGACACTCGCTCATTTCTGCGCGCTCTGCAATTCACATGAACCGGGACAGGGTTCGCAACAGGTTACATTTTGGACAGCGGCAGCACTTGCCCATGCATTTAACCCGTAACCTGTAACGCGTAACCCTTACCTACGACCGCTGCTTATCCGTGCCGAGCAGTCGCCAGCCGCCGGGCAGCACCCCTACTGCGACGAGAATCTTGATCGCGTCACCGATCAGGAAGGGCAGCACACCACCTGCGATAGCCGCTATCGGGCTCATCCCCAACCCCAGGATCAGCCAGGGCACACCCAGGACATAGAAGAGCAGACTCCCGATAACCAGCGCCGCCACATTCGTCTTCAGTTTGCGATCCCAGCCATGCTCGGCGAACCACCCCATGGTTGCGGCTACCACCGGATAGGCGATCAGGTAGCCCAGCGTGGCCCCCTGCATATATTCGATACCGCTGTTGCCGCCGGCAAAGACCGGCATGCCCAGCGCCCCCACCGCCAGGTAGAGCAGCATTGAGGCCGGCCCCAGCCGGGTTCCGAGCAGGCTTCCGGCCAGCAGCGCCCCCAACGTTGAGCCGACAATCGGTACGGGCGTGAACGGCAGGTAGATCCGAATTTGAGCGAGCAGCGCCGTGAAAAGACAACCCGCGACCACCAGCAGGGTTGCACGAACGTCCTGGTTTGCCAGGATACCGTGCTGTGGAACGAGTCGCTGTGCCAACGTGTCCGACCGTGGATTCGTAGCGAACGCCATACGTTCGACCTCCTCTAAGATTCATTCGACTTCCCGGAATGGCGGCTATTATACCAGCAAAATCGAGTATGCTATACTGATATGGTGCGCAGAGCCCAGCCACACAAGGTCGCGGTGGAGCGCGGGTTGCAACCGCCCCGCTCCTCACGTCCCACAACGCCGTAACCCCCGCGATAACCGCTCCCGTACCGCGCTCTCCCGTCGTTGTCCGCACAGCAGGAAGCCCCCTCCCACCAGCAGCAAGCCGGCTGCCGTGACACCGATGGTTATGCTGATGGTGCGTGCCACCCCGGCGGGCAGGCCCATGCGCGGCAGGTACCATGCCCAGTGATCAAACAGATGCTGATTATGCCGCTCGTAATACCAGGCAAAACGGTAGCGCGGATGCTCCGGCAGCGGCGCGATGGCCCGGTCGATCAGCGGGAGTTCCCCGCCATCCGTAGCACGGATCTGCGCGGCGGTAATGACAATTCCCAGATCGTCGTCCCGGTTGCTAAAGCCGGCAGTGCGTGGGTTCCAGGTTTGCGCTTCGAGCCGCAGTGATAGATCTCCGGGCGACAGCAGCAGCGTGTAGCTGCGTGACTGGCCGGCCGTATCCGCCGGGATGTAGTAATCATCCAGGTAGAATAGCAGATTGCTCCCCGGTACGCTCGGCGGACGACCATCGTTCAGCGTGAGGGTGAGCAGCGCCGCCGTGGGCAGGCGACACACAACTTCGCTGCCGGCCCCGCTGCGACGCGGCAGGAGCGTCGCTTCCTCCGGCGCAAAAAACCCGGCTTCCAGTGCGCAATGCCCGGCGGTCAGAGTGTAGCGCTGAATGCGGTCGGCCAGGATCTGCCAGTGGACCAGCAGCGGCGTACCGAGCGGCTCATACACGCGGCGCTGCTCCGTGACCGGCGTATTCAGGTAGGTATCGAAGTTGACCAGCACTCCGCCCAGCGCTCCCAGGAAGCCGATGCTCCCCAGCAACCCGGCCGCAACGCGTCCGGCCCCAACCCGGCGGCCCGCCAGATGCCGATCAAAGGCTGCCCCGGCCAGCAAGATCAGCAGAGGTACGGTCGGTAGCAGAAACCGCGGTCCCCATGCGCCTCCACTCCAGGCGATCCAGCGGGCGTAGAGGCCGACATGCACGGCAAACATTCCCAGCGCCAGCAGCACAACCCCCGGATAGCGCCGCCAGAGCAGCAGCGCGCCGGGTAGCGCCAGCAGAATCGGCGGAGCAAACAGAAAGACACTCTTCCCCGGGCTGAGCAGCAGGCCGTAGAGCCCCTCAAGTAACGGCGTGATAAATAACTGCTTTTCGCTGCCGTAGCCGGTGGCGACAACCATCCCAAAGCGCAGCAGATTGTACCCCACCAGCAGCAGCAACCCGGGCAGCAGCCCCACGCCCCACCAGAATCCGGCCACGATACCGTTCGTAATTATCCCGCGCAGGCGCAGGGCAGTGCGTGCATCCGGCCAGACGACATACAGCGCAATCAGGGGCAACGCCACCCCGCCGGCAATGCGCGTTGTCACCAGTAACCCGGCCGCCACCCCGGAGAGCAAGAGCGGCCATGCCCGGCGCTGACTGCTCCGGGCGGCATGCGCCCGCTCGACCGCGGCGAGCAGCAGGAGCGCTGTCAGCGGCTCCGAGAAGAAGGTGCGGGCGTAGGGCCAGGCGAAGGTGCAGAGCCCATACAATAACGCCAGCGCAACCGCAGTGCTGCGTCGCGCTCCCAGGCGCAGTGCCCAGGCTGCCAGCAGCGCGGCCGTCGCCGCCGTCACCGGGCCATTTGTTGCCATGACTGCCAGGCGCGTCGCATAGTCAAATGCGGCCGTGTCGGGGGTGCCGGCCAGGGTAGCCAGGGCAAAGAGAGGCAGCGCCACGAGGGAGGGTAGAATACCATATGGAGAAAACAGGCGATTATCAATGCCCCGCCGCAGCGCGGCAACCGGTTCGCCCGGTTCAACCTGCATCTCCACATCGCCCAGCAGGGCAATCTGACGCGTAACAACATACATCGTCTCCTCGTCTGAGGAGTAGGTATGACCGCTCATCGTCAGCAGGTAGAAGGCGGTGAGCAACAGAAATAACGCCGGCGGCAGGCCGGCATGACGGTTACGACAACGGGGTCGCACTTCCTGAGCCATAGGTCACTCGCTTCACTCTATCCCCGATAGAATGGGTGCGTGGAGTAGCCCGCAGATCGTCCTGGACCGTTGCTACTCGGGGATGATTTTTTGGTTGGGTAATCTGTTTGGATTATACCATAACTTCATGGAGATACGAACAGCGCTAGTATAGAAGAAAGAAGATATTCCGGCAATTCCCGGCATCTTACACCCGTGCCACCACCAGCGTAATATCATCATGCTGAGCGGTACCGCCGGTAAACGCCGCCACCGCCTGCATGAGCCGATCAATAAACGGTGCCGGCGGCAGGTTGCCATACTCGCGCAGCAGCGCCTCCAGCCGTTCAAAGCCGAAGAGATCGTGCTGATCATTGTGGGCTTCGACAATGCCATCGGTGTAGAAAACGAGCAGGTCGCCCGGGTCCAGCGTGACCTCTAGCGCATCATAGGCAATATCAGGCATCGTTCCCAGCGGCAGCCGGGGGCCGGGCGCTTCCAGATAGTCAATCCGGCCATCGGCACGGCGGCGCAGGGGCGTCAGTTGCCCGGCATTGGACAGCGCCAGCCGGCGGCACTCCAGATCGAGGGTGGCATAGGAGAGCGCGACAAAGGTACGGCGCGGGACATCGCGCACAATCCAGCGGTTGGTCTCGCACATCACAAGCTGAGGGATTTCATGGTTACGGGCCTCAGAGCGGGTGATCGAGCGTGCTACGGCCATCAGCATGGCCGCCGGGATACTCTTGCCGGAGACATCACCAACGATGATGCCCACCCGCTGCCCACTCAGCGCGATTACGTCGTAAAAGTCACCGCCGGTTTCGCGGGCGGGCATACAGCGGGCATCCAGCGCCAGCCCGGCCAACTGGGGCAGCGAACGGGGGAAGAGATTGCTCTGGATGCGCCGAGCGATATTCAGTTCTTGCTCAACCCGTGTCACTGACTCCTGATAGAGGCGCGCATTTTCCAGC
>CAKZQX010000185.1 GCA_937141995.1 uncultured Chloroflexaceae bacterium
CCTGGGCTGTTTTGTCCTGGTTACTGGCGTGAGCGGCAGCGGCAAGTCCTCCCTGATCAGTGAGACACTCTACCCGGCGCTGGCGGCCCGGCTCCATCGCACGCAGGTGCGCCCCGGTCCCCATCGGGCTATTGAGGGTCTGGAACATCTGGATAAGGTGATCAATATTGATCAGCAGCCGATTGGTCGTACACCCCGGAGCAACCCGGCCACCTACGTCAAGCTGTTTGATATGCTGCGCGACCTGTTTGCGCAGACACCGGAGGCTAAACTGCGTGGCTACAAACCGGGGCGCTTCTCCTTCAATGTCAAGGGTGGGCGCTGTGAAGCCTGTGAGGGGAACGGCGAGATCCGGATCGACATGCAGTTCCTGGCCGATGTCTGGGTGCGCTGCGATGTCTGCAAGGGCAAGCGCTACAACCGCGAGACGCTGCAGGTCAAGTACAAGGGCAAAACGATTGCCGATGTGCTGGATATGGATGTGCAGACGGCGCTGGAGTTCTTCGACAATGTGCCGCGTGTCCGGCGCATCCTGCAGACGCTGCACGATGTGGGGCTGGACTATATCAAACTGGGGCAGCCGGCAACCACCCTCAGTGGCGGTGAGGCGCAGCGGGTGAAGCTGGCGAAGGAACTGGCGCGGGTGGCAACCGGGCGCACGCTCTACATCCTGGATGAGCCCACCACCGGCCTGCACTTCGCCGATGTGCAGAACCTCTTGAATGTGCTGCACCGGCTGGTGGACGCGGGCAACACCGTTGTCGTGATTGAGCATAACCTGGATGTGATCAAAACGGCGGACTGGCTGATCGACCTGGGGCCGGAGGGCGGCGATGGCGGCGGCGCGATTGTGGCGCAGGGTACGCCCGAACAGGTGGCCCAGATTGCCGCCTCGCATACCGGGCAGTTTCTGCGCGATCTGCTGCTGGAGGTGCAGCGCGCCGCAGCGTAATAGTGCTGCCACAGGCAAAAACCGCTCCTGGGACGCGTACGATTCAAAAAGAAGTTTTGCTTTTAATCTGAAGGAGGTCAGGCAATGGAGTATAAGATCGCGCTGCTACCGGGCGACGGCATCGGTCCCGAAGTTGTTGCTGAGGGCATCAAGGTGTTGCAGGCGGTTGGGGATAACTTTGGGCATAGTTTTACCACGAATACCGGACTGATCGGCGGCTGTGCCATTGATGAGACGGGTACGGCCCTGCCCGAGGCCACTGTTGCGCTCTGCCGGGAGAGTGATGCGGTGCTGCTGGGCGCGGTCGGCGGTCCCAAGTGGGATAATCCGGATGCAAAGGTCCGACCTGAGCAGGGGTTGCTGGGCATCCGTAAAGCGCTGGGACTGTTTGCCAACCTGCGCCCGGTCTCGGTGCATCCATTGTTGATCGACTCCTCGCCGCTGCGGCCGGAGTTGCTCGGCGATGTTGATCTGGTAGTGGTGCGCGAGTTGACCGGGGGGATCTACTTTGGCGAAAAGCGGCGCGAACGGGATGCGAACGGTGAGTGGGCCAGCGACCTCTGCCTCTACAGCCAGCATGAAGTTGAGCGGATCGTCCGGGTAGCTGCGGAACTGGCACGCACCCGCCGCAACAAACTGACACTGGTGGATAAGGCCAATGTCCTGGAGACCAGCCGTCTCTGGCGCAGCATCACCACGCGAATTATGCGCGATGAGTTCCCCGAGGTGCAGTTTGAGCATATGCTGGTGGATGCCTGCGCCATGCATCTGATCCGCCGTCCGTCCGACTTTGATGTGATCGTCACCGAGAATATGTTTGGGGATATCCTGACCGACGAAGCCTCCATGCTGCTCGGTTCGATGGGCATGCTGCCGAGTGCTTCGCTGGGCGCACCCGCCCCGGACAAACCCGTCCGTATGGGATTGTACGAGCCGATCCATGGCAGCGCACCGGATATTGCCGGGCAGGGTAAGGCCAATCCGCTGGCGATGATCTTGAGTGTAGCAATGATGCTGCGCCACTCCTTTGGGCTGGAGCAGGAGGCGCTGGCGATTGAGGCATCGGCGGCCAGCGCGGTTGAGTCGGGCACCGTTACCGGTGATATTGCCAAACCCGGCCAGTCGGCCAAAACAACCGGTAGCGTGGGAGATGCGGTGGCTGGTTGGGTGCGCGCCGTCGTGGTCAATCCGTGAATTTCTCTACCTTATTAACAGGAGTTACGCGATCTCTGACCTGGAAGGTCATGTCGCCTCCGGCAGGGCGGAAGAAGCCCTCTTTTTTCACACAAATGTTACACTGTGTGCAACATTTGTGTGAAAAAAGCTAAAACAGGACCATGCTGCCGCCGGCGAAGTGGCTTCCATCGGGTCAAACGTCCGGTTTGGATCTCAACCGCGTACGTCCTGTTATTCAGGCTTATTTTTTACCGCATACCGCAGCCAGATAATCCCCGTGCGTACCTGCTCGACGGCGATTAAGTCCAGTTCGATAACCCCGGCTTGCTTCGCCAGATCGGGCGCACGGAAGAAGGACTGTGGTGTTGTTCCTCCCACCAGGCAGGGATAGATCAGCAGACTTACCTCGCTGACCAGCCCCGCACGCAGGAGTGCGCCATTGAGCGTGCCGCCGCTGTCCACCAGCACCGTCTGAATGCCATAGGTTGTATGCAGTGCCTCCAGTCCCGCGCGCAGATCGACCAGATCTGCGCCAACCAGGATGTATTCAACGCCCAGACTACCCAGATAATCCAGATAATCCTGCGAAGTGGAGTGCGTGCAGAGCGCCACGGCTCCGCGCCAGTGCCGCATCTTGCAGAGCATATCCCAGGTGCGTACGCGCCCGCGACTATCGGGAATAACCAGCAGGGGCCGGGTATCGCCGGGACTCTGGGGTTGTTGAGCGGCTAAATCTTCCACATTGGGGTCTGCCTCTTCGGGGATTTCCTCGGTCGAGATCAGAATGGTCTCGCTCCCGACCAGTTGCGCATCGGCCCGCCAGTAAGCGGCCAGCTCGTAGTGCAGTTCGACATTGGGTGTCAACCAGTCGATCCGTCCATCAATACTCGCGCTGTTGTGCAGAATAACGCGGGGTATCATGGGAGTTTCCTTTCGCTGTGTGAACTACCTGTGCCGGCCCCCAAGCATACCACACAGTTGCCCCGGCAATGATCGGCGTCCATGGCGCTATCCCTATTCGTGGTGCGTGCCCCGCCGCAGGTTGATAATCCAGATAACCAGGATCGCCAAGAAGGGGTAGAGCAGCAGCACCCAGAGCAGCAGCGGGACTGGCGGCAGCACCGCCTCCGGCAAAAATGACCAGGCCAGCGAAGCCAGCAGGTACGGCGCGATAATGAGTAATCCCAGGAGGACATTTTTTACTTCCGTCGAAAGCGTAAAATCTTCTTCCATAGTTTTTCCTCGCAGGTTCTCCCAGGCGCGTGGGCGGCAAGCTGCCCGCACCTACTTCACATACACCGTCACCTTGATCCCCTGCGCCTCCAGATTACGCTTGATCTCCTCGGCAACCGTACGCTCCACCCGCCACTTGAGCGAACCTCGCACAAATCGGCGCGCGACCCGTGCAAAGAAGGAATAGGAGTGCCGCTTCGCCAGTTCTTCGTGGTTCAAAATCTCAATCTCAATCATTTCTCCTCCAATGCCAGAACTCAATGGTACCATCTGCTCAAACGCAGTCTACGCCGGCAACAGCAGCGTCAACCACGATTAAAAAATCCGCAGGGACTGAATGATTCAGTCACCTGCGGATTATACCAGAGTGTAGACGCGCCAGGAATGTAGGTATGTGTATGTTACGCAGCAACGGCCCGTTCGCGCAGCACCGATGCACTCAGGCGGGTAGACATTTCCTTGAGCGCATGGTCAAGCTCTTTGCCGACCATATCGACGACGGCATCAGTAGGCACAAACGCGGCCATTGGTCCCAGCATCGGGCGCAGATCCATGCTCATCGTGGCCTGCAGATCCGTGCCATTGAATGCCGGGGAAAGCGTCCAGCGCGTCTCCAGCGGCAGCGGCGTCTTAACCTTAAAGATGATCTCGTGTGGCTCAACCCAGTGCAGATCGCCCTCACAGGGAATAGTACCAAAGATCCCGCCAAGTGACATATGCGTCACCAGGTGGGCCTGATTTGCCTGGCGCGATTTCACCTCGACCTTGCGCATGCGCGGCAATAGTTGCTCGATGCGCGTCGGGTCGGACAGCGCCTCAAACACCTCTTCAGGCGTGGCATTCTCGATGTAGCTGCGGCGGTCTACGTTAATCATACAAACACTCCTTATGTCATATATGCTACAACCTGATGCCACGTCCATAGATATGGTTGCACAGGTCTGGCGGATTGGCATCTATATGTTCACCCTTTGCACAGTTTTACTATACACCCTTTGCACAGAGATGTCAATAGCCTGAACAACTTGCTTACGCCGAATAGCGGCTGCAACAGAGCATGTCTGGCAGGCTACAGAGCCTTAGAACGCCATCCGCACCTTCCAGACAATATGTTGAAAATCCGCGAAGAATCAAAAAAGCCCGGCTTTGTCGTCATTGACACTGCCGGGCGTTCCAACTTTCGCATCGTAGAGAACGGATATGTCCAGGTTACATATGTAACATTTTCGCTATCACCATCTGCTCAACCAATGGTACCAAAACCTTTTAACTTTTGCATGCTTGTCGGGTACAACGTTGCGCCCGCCACGTTCCAAAACTACTCACTACTACGACAGGTAATCGCGCAGATGGCTGCCAAACTCGGACGCGCGCAACCGGCGCAGCGCCTCGGCCTCAATCTGACGCGCACGTTCGCGGGTCATGCCCAGTTCACGCCCAACCTCTTCCAGTGTCCGCTGGCGACCATCAATGACGCCATACCGCAGGCTCAAAATGCGCCGCTCGCGCTCGCTCAGTTCACTCAGTGCGGTTTCCAGGTCCATCCGCATCAGTTGCTGTGTTGCCGCCTCCGTAGGCGCAATCTGCATATCGTCCTCGATAAAATGCCCCAGCGTCTGCTCGCCCTCTTTGCCGACCGGTGTTTCCAGCGAGATCGAATGCCGCATCGCCTCGAGTGCGCGATTAACCTTCTCCACCGACTGGCCCATATCCGCTGCGATCTCCTCGGGCGTCGGCTTACGCTCCAGCTTTTGCGCAAGCCGCTCAGTAGTGCGCTTGATCTGCCCAAGCGAGTCGCTCAGGTGGACCGGCAGCCGGATCGTGCGGGACTGCTCGGCGATGGAACGCGTCACCGCCTGGCGAATCCACCAGGTTGCGTAGGTCGAGAAGCGATTGCCCCGCCCCGGGTCAAACTTCTCTACCGCGCGCATCAGGCCGATGTTGCCCTCCTGGATCAGATCCAACAGCGACATGCCGCGCCCGACATACTTCTTGGCGATGCTAACCACCAGCCGCAGATTCGCCTGGATCAGATGCTGGCGCGCTTCCTGCCCGTGCATTGCATCGGTCTTGAGGGCAGCATATAACTGCGGGTTGAGCATTTCACCCGCCGCCAGGCGCTGCTCTGCCGCCTCGCCCCGCGTAATGGCCTCGGCCAGTTCAACCTCTTCAATTGCGCTAAGCAGCGGAACCCGCCCGATCTCATTCAGATAGGACTGGACCGCATCCATAGTGGGATCGGGAATGGTCGCCGGTTCCTGCTCCAGCGGTTCCGTTGGTTGCGGTTGCGCCACATCTTCCGTCACATTTGCTTTTCGTACCATCAATTCTTCTGCTTGTGCCATATTATGTGTGCCCCTCCCCTTTTTCACACATTCTGCGTAACATCAGTTCAAGCTCAACCAGGGTGTTGATCAATGTATGTCACGAAGAAGTGAGTAGCATTGTTGCGCCGCAATGACGTACGCTGTCACACAATATGCGCTTCCCTGGAACGCCGGGTGAAATATGACAGCTCGTACGCTATTAAACGAGTCCGACACTGGTTTTCAGGCAAAAAAAACCAGGAGTGTCGCTCTCCTGGCGATAATTATCGGGGTATTACCCCGGTACGCTACCTGGGATGTTACTGATCATGGTTGCGGCACGCGTGGGTGCGTATCCTGTACAACTGGTATAGTGTATCACAAAGACGCGCTTATGTCAATCCCATGTTTTGCACTGTTACACGATCTATGCGAACGGCGCTCAAATGGGACGTTTGCCGGATGAAAGGCAGAAACGCCGCCGGCAGGGTGGAAAAGATAAAGAAGTATCATGCTGCCGCAGGCGAATCCGGTTTTCATGTGAGGCTATGGCTAACTCGACCGCCCACTGCGTATGTCGTATAACGTTACACGAGTTACGCGGTGGCTAATCAAACTGGGCGCTTGTGCCCGATAACGGCCGGATTCGCCTGCGGCAACATGGTACGTGAACAAGCATACCATCTTCCGCCCTGCCGGCGGCGAATCTGGCCGTTCCTGCCGATGAGCACTCGATTCGGAACCGACCGCGTACGTTGTGTAACTTTACAGAATGGCGTGCGGCAGCCATGCTGCCGTCTGTGGCATAACCGCTACCTGCCCTGTCGCTTCGCTATCTACGCCTAACTGCCTAACTACACGACCGGCGATCCACCGGCCCGCCAAACCGGATCTG
>CAKZQX010000186.1 GCA_937141995.1 uncultured Chloroflexaceae bacterium
CCGCAGGCGAATCTGTCGTTCATCGGGGTAACTGTCCGGTTTGAAGGCGCACCGCGTAACTCCTGTTATAAAAGGAAAAATTATGACAATCGAACCTCTCGTGACCGAGTGTGTCACGCAGTTCGAGACCAGTCACGCGGCACGCGAACAGGCACTGACTACTTCACGCGCGCTGGTGCGCCAGTGTGCCAATACGATTCGCGCAGCTCACCGCAAGCAGTTTGATGAAGCGGCGCAGATGCTGGAGCAGGCCGGCACCATCGTCGGCAACCTGCGCGCCGTGGTTGCCGACCAGCCGGGGTTGCTGACAGCCGGCTACACCCAGGACGCGCTCAAGGAGTATGCCGAGGCCTCGCTGGTCTATGCCTTTCTGACCGGGGGCACACCACCGTCAGTCAGCGAGCTGCAGATTGAACCGGCCGCGTACCTCAACGGACTGGCGGAAGCTGCCAGCGAACTGCGGCGCGCCATCCTGGATGGACTGCGCCGGGGTGAGGTGACGCGCGGGGAAGAGTTGCTGACGATTATGGACGATGTCTACAGCATGCTGGTTACGGTGGACTTCCCGGAAGCAGTGACGGGCGGGCTCCGGCGCACCACCGATGCGCTACGGGCCGTGCTCGAACGCACCCGTGGCGATATGACAGCGGCCATCCGACAGGAGCGATTGACAGAGGCACTGGCAGCGTTTGAGGCAAAAATTGACCAGGAAACAAACCATTAATCATTAGCACGGATTAGCTACCCTTGTAGAAAAAGGGGAAACGATGCCTATTTCTGATCGGTTGCTCAAACAACTTGTGACTACTTTTGCTCCCGATTTTGCGGCATGGTTGCTGAATGCAGAGGTTGACGAAACCGAAGTTCTTCCAGGCGGACTGCCAGTCGAAACAGTTATTGTCGATGCGCTCTTTCGCGTGCGCCTGAAAGACGGACGCACAACATTGCTGCACTTTGAGTTTCAGGGTCGTCGTAGTCACCGTCCGATGCCACTACGCATGTTAGATTACCTTGCACGGGTGGTTCCCCAGTACGAATTGCCAATTTTCAGTGTCGTGCTCTATCTGGATCGAGGCGCCGGCAGTAATGATACGGGGAGTCATCAACGCGTTGGTCCCGATGGAACCCCGGTGTTGACCTGGAAGTATCGGGTTATCCATCTCTGGCGCATACCGGCGGAAGATCTACTCGCCCTGGAACGACCGAGCTTACTCCCATTGGTCGGCCTGACCGAGATTGTCCGTCCGACCGAAGTATTGCCGAAAGTAGTGGAGCGGATTCGCAACGAGGCAGATGCGTCACAGCAGAAGGAACTGTTGCAGCAACTCATTGGCTTGATGAAAGATGAGGAGATAATTGCTATGACAAAGCAACTGTTGAGCGATCTGGAACTGGAGGATCTGAAGGAACATCCCTTTTTATGGGAACAGTATCAACGTTATCAAGAACGGATCAAAACTGAAGGCCGCGCTGAGGGCGAACGCCAGAAAGCACGCGATAATATTCTCGAAGTGATTGCCGTACGCTTCAATCCAACCGCAATGGATTATCGCCGGGTCGAGCAAATGTTGGCAATGCTGAGTGATCTGGAGCGCTTGAATACGTTGTTTAGTCTCGCGTTACGGTCTAATACCTTTGCCGAGTATGAACAGGTACTACATGCTTCCTCGCCTACTGAGAAACCTGAACCAGAATGACAAATCAGTCTACGAACCTCGGTACCGCCGCACTACCGGCAGCGGTACTCGAAGCGATTACCGCCTGTACAGAGGCTTGCCGCAGCACACTCCAGCAGCTTGAGGATGACCGCGATGGTTTGCGGGCCGCGCTTGACCGGCGCATCCGTCCCGCACCCGATGGCCCGACGCGGCGGCTCTGCGCGGTTGATGGGGCACACGCCACCGTACCGGCAGCGGGCGCGACCTTTGCCGCTATTGCCGCCGCCGCTGTCGAGGAGGCCACCCTCACCGATCAAGATGTGATTGTGCAACTGCTGCCCCCCGTGGAAGAACTGGAGAGCATCCTGGGCGGGCTACGCTCTGTGCTGGAACTGCGCCTGCTGGCACAGCGAATACGCGCCACCAGCAGCGGCCTGTTTGTCCTCGATGGCTCATTCTACTCGGTGCTGCTGGAGATCAACCGGCTGCTGGTGCGGTATGCGCAGGACCATCGCGCCGGGAATCCGCCTGCCTGGTGGAACATCTTTCGCCCACTGATCGAGATATTCTTCCTGGAAGAGGACTGGCGGCTC
>CAKZQX010000187.1 GCA_937141995.1 uncultured Chloroflexaceae bacterium
TGGGCAAACTTGGCCTGTTTCGCCGTCCGGGCCACCACGACCGGCAGATTGTGCGGGAGGCGCTGGATCTAGTGAACCTGACCCCGCTTGCCAACCGGCAGATCGGGGAACTCTCCGGCGGGCAACAGCAGCGTATGTTCATGGCGCGTGCCCTGGCCCAGGAGTCGGAGTTGATGCTGCTGGATGAGCCCTTCGCCGGGCTGGATATAAAATCGCACGAGGATATCTTCCGCATCCTGGAAGTGCTGCGGCAGCGCAACGTGACGGTGCTGGTGGCGCTGCACGATCTGCAGATGGCCGCCGAGCGCTTCAACCGGGTGATGCTGCTCAATAGTCGCCTGGTGGGATTTGGCCCGCCGGCGGAGGTGTTTACGCGCCAATGTCTGGTCGAAGCCTACGGAGGCCATCTGCAGCTTATTGCCGACGGCAATGGCAACGGCTGGATCGCCCGCGCCGATACCTGTTGTGATGGGGGAACCGCACATCATGATTGATCTGATCCGGGAACCGCTGCAGTATGAGTTTATGGTGCGTGGCTTCCTGGCCGCGATCATCGTCGGTGTTGTCAGCGCTACGCTGGGCACCTATGTGGTGCTGCGAGGCATGGCCTTCCTGGGTAATGCGCTCTCGCATGCGATTCTGCCGGGGGTCGCCGTCGGCTATCTGATCGAAGGCGGTTCGCGCGGGTTGCTCTTCTGGTGGGCACTCCTGGCCGCGATCATCAGCTCAATCGGCATCGGAACGATCAGCCGGAACACCCGCGTCAAGGAGGACTCGGCGATTGGAATTGTATTTGCCGGAATGTTTGCCCTGGGGATCGCGCTGATATCAACCGTGCGCAGCTACAGCGTTGACCTGACGCATTTTCTGTTTGGGAACGTGCTCAGCGTGGGCAGCAGCGATCTCTGGTTAATTAGCATCTTCGGCGGGCTAATTCTGCTGACCATCCTGGCCTTCTACAAGGAGTTGCTGGTGCTCTCATTTGACCGGGTGCTGGCGATTACCCTACGTCTGCCGGTAACGCTGTTGGACTACCTGCTCATGGTCCTGATCGCGGTGGCAATCGTTGTCTCGCTTCAGACCGTCGGGATCGCGCTGATGGCCGCGATGCTGGTGACACCTGCCGCCACCGCGTATCTGCTCACGCGCCGCCTGCCGGTGATGATGGCGATTGGCTCCGGCATTGCGGTGCTCTCCAGCATTGTCGGGCTTTATCTCTCCTACTACCTGGGCATTGCCTCCGGCGCGGCGATTGTGTTAACCAGTACCCTCTGCTTTATGCTGACATGGGTGTTGCAGGCGGCCCGGCGCTATCTGGCGATCCATCGGGAGCCCGTAGCCGAGCGGCCGGTCACGCCGACCCGTCCGGCAACCAGTACACGCGCCGAGCAATCCGAGGTAGAAGAGCGCACGGGTGTCGGTAGTTAGGCTACGGGCCGGGGATCAATCCGCTCGTAGCGCTAGCAGATCCAGGTGATGCGGCACTTCCGGCCCGGCAAAATGGGCCATAATTTGTGCATTGCTCTGCGGTGTAGCGCTATGTCCGCCGGTTCGGTGCAACACAAACAGATCATAGCCCGGCTCGCGCAAGAGGTTGAGATAGTTTTCGGGCGCAATCGCCGAGATACCTGGCAATGTACGTCAGCAGCGCCGCATTTTCCGTTCCCGGCTCGAAGGCCATAACCTTCCCGCTGTTACCGACGCGGGACGCCGCCAGCAGGCTGTAGTATCCCATGTCTGCGCCAATATCGACCACAACCATACCCGGCCTGAGCAGTGAGCGCATAACCCCGGTAACATGCGCTTCGTAACTCCGTTTCAGGGCAATCCGCCCCCCGATTGCCCAATCATCGAGCCGAACATACAGCTTGAAATTGCCCAACTTCAGCAAAACCGGGCGACGGATGAAAACAAAGCGTTTCAACCAGGAACGTTGGAAAAGAGAATCCGACTCAATCGCACGCGCATATTTGTCGGCCTTATGTTACTGCCGAGGGTAGTTATTTGTACCGGAAGCGAAAAGATAACAGCAGCATTTCGCTATTGACCGCTTCGCCTCCGGCAGGGCAAGAAAGCAAGATCAAACAGTACCATGCTGCCGCAGGCGAATCGGGCTATTACGGTGCTCAAACGCCCAGTTTGCAGATCCACCGCGTAATGTCTGTCAATGACAGGACTTACGCGGTGCTGCCGGTTCCATCTTGGTTGGTACCAGACCTGAACGCCAGAATCGCCTGCGGCAGCGTGGTATTTTTTTGTCTTTTTCCGGAAAATTTGGCACAACGTGCCAAATTTTCCGGAAAAAGAATGTCCCATTCCGCCCTGCTGGAGGCGCATCGGGCCGTTTGACCTGGCAGACGCCTGCCAGGTCAACGACCGCGTAACTTCTGTCAATGACAGGAGTTACGCGGTCCCTCCCCCGGAAGGTGATATCGCCTCCGGCAGGGTGGAAGATTCCAGCTTGTTTCACAAACATTTGCACTTCGTGCAAATGTTTGTGAAACAAGAAAAAAGAAGTCCCATGCTGCCGCAGGCGAATCGGGCCATTACGGTGCTCAAACGCCCAGTTTGCAGATCCACCGCGTAACGTCTGTCAATGACACAAGTTACGCGGTGGGCGTACAAATCGGAGATGTACGCCTACAACGGCCGTCTTTGCCTGCGGCAGCATCGTACGTGATCGATCTTTTTCACAAAACATTTGTATCTTGTGCAAATGTTTTGTGAAAAAGCATGAAATCTTCCGCCCTGCCGGAGGCGAAAAGCTTCGTTCGCGGAGGGCCGCGTAACTCGTGTGATTAATAGCAAACCGGCAGGAAGTTGTCAATTCGGTGTGGTACCTGTGACCGTCAGTGTATCGCTGATAACAAAGCCGGCGCGTGGCTGAGGTTCCTACCCCTGCGTATGCAACTTCGCCGCGATCAGCGAGAGCCGCCGGCGGATCGACTGCTCGGTCAGTCCCAGTTGCGTGGTGATAGCCGGGGGGGCGTATCCTGCATCGTGAGTTTCAGCAATTCCTGATCGTATGCTTGAAGATGTGTCAGACCATTCGATACCCGCGGGTCGCTCTGCTGATGGCGGTACTCATCGAGGATCATACGGGCCATTAACGGTGTAACCACAATCTCACCCGTCGCTACGGCGCGGATCGTCTGCAGCAACGTGTCGCTGTCGGCCTCCTTGACCAGATAGGCCCGCGCGCCCGCCTTGAGCGCCTGCAACACATATGCTGCCTGGTGGCAGACCGTCATAATGATCACGCCAATCGTGGCGGTATCGTCGGTGTCGGTTAGATGGCGCGTGGCCTGCACGCCGTCCAGCAGCGGCATAGAGAGATCCATCAGCACAACATCGGGATGGAGCAGGAGCGCCATGCGGTAGGCTTCATCGCCATCGGCGGCCTGCCCGATCACCTCGATGTCTGGTTCCGCCTCGCAGACCTGGCAGAGTGCCTGCCGGACCATGGGATGATCGTCAGCAATCATAATGCGAATTGGATGTGACATTGGGTACCTCCATGCTCCATACACCTGCTCATACAAAAGAGCGACCACCGCCGGTGGTCGCTCACCATTTCTTGTTGCGCTGACGTTGCGTAACTTATGCAGTTTCAGGTTGGACCGCAGCAGCGGGAGCTTCGACCTTCTCGGCGGCGCGGTCGCGGAGCCAGG
>CAKZQX010000188.1 GCA_937141995.1 uncultured Chloroflexaceae bacterium
CGGGTTGATCTATCGCCGGGACGAAACCGGCGCGCTGGAACTGCTGCTGGTTGCGAAGCAGCCCGACCTCTGGACCCTGCCCCGGGGCATGATTGCGCCGGGCGAAGATCGGGCCACTGCCATCAACATAGCGATGCAGGAGACGGTTGGGATTGAGGGGAAGGTGGGTCCGCTGGTGCAGCAGATTATCCAGATGAGTCAACGTTCGCGGCGCAAACGCCGCCGGGTGGTGAGCTACTACCTGATCCAGGCCCGCCCCGGGCAGGCATTGCCCACCGAGGCCGAGAACGAAACGATACGCTGGTTCCCCATCGGCGCGGCGCTCCGGCAGTTGCCCTCCAACCGCCTGCGGGGGGTTGTTCGCGCGGCCCGCCCATGGCTGAAAACCGGCCGCCGGCAGCAACCGCCGCTTGTCCCGCAGTCCATAGAGCAGGCGCAGTAAGCCCCATGCTACGGGAGATTCGGCTCTAACGACCCGGCAAAGCGGGCATTCGCCACCGCGAATGCCCGCTTTGCCGGGTCGTTGAAATCATCCGCATTGACATCTCCGGGATTGACGTAACTCTGTTTAGTTTTATAGCTTTCCAGCCTCTCCAGCATAGCATGGCACTTCAAGCTTTTCAAGCGGTGTAGTATACCTGAATCAGGATCGACAGTGAAGATACCTTTTATGGATAGAGCTCCCGGCGAACATCCACCAACCCGATCCGGAAATGTCCTCGCTCATTGGCGCGCCCACGTCCGCCGGCTCAAGGCCGATATCTTCGCGCTCTACCTGGCCTACCGCCACCCGGATGTGCCATGGTATGCTAAACTGGTTGTAGCCTGCGTGGTCGCCTACGCCTTCAGCCCGATCGATCTCATCCCGGATTTTATCCCCATCCTGGGCTATCTGGATGACCTGCTGCTGCTGCCCGCCGGGATCATGCTGGCGCTCCGGTTGATCCCGCCGGAGGTGCTGGCCGAGTGTCGGCACGCGGCGCAGAAACGCATGCAAGCTGAACGCCCCACGAGCCGGATCGCGGCGGTCGTGATCATGGTCATCTGGCTGACGCCGCTGCTGCTGGTTGCCATGCTGCTGTTACGCCGGATATAGATCGCGGCATACGACGGAATACGTAACCGGGACTACGCTAAATGTTAGATGCGAATATGTCTGTTTTGCGGTACACTGGTTGTGAAAAAAGCAACGGAGTTTGTTAGGGGTTAGGGGTTAGGGGTTAGGGGTTAGGGGTTAAACAGACAAAGTCTTAACAATTAACCGTTTGCCCCTAACCGCTATCTCAACAGACGTATTGGTAAGTTAAACAGACAAAGTCTTAACAATTAACCGTTAACCCGTAACCGTTAACCCGTAACCGTTAACCGTTACCCCCTAACCGTTAACTCTTAACCCTTAACCGTTACCCCTAACCATTAATCCATCGGTCAAGGAGGACCTTATGACATCCCCGATTCGCCGCGCTGCCGTTATTGGCGCAGGAACCATGGGCGCCGCCATCGCCGGTCTGGTGGCAGGTGCCGGCATACCGGTTTTGCTGCTGGATATTCCTCCCGACAGATTGACCCCTGATGAAGAGGCGCAGGGGTTGACGCTAGAACATCCCACCGTCCGTAACCGTATCGTACGTCAGGGCTTTGAGCGCATGTGCAATGCGCGTCCGGCCAACCTCTTTAGCACAAAGGTGGCCGAGCAGATCACCATTGGCAATACCGCCGACGACTTCGACAAACTGGCTGAAGCCGACTGGATTATCGAGGCGATTGTCGAGCAAATCGAGCCCAAGCGTGATCTGATGGCCCGGATCGAGGCCGTGCGTAAGCCCGGCACGTTAGTGACGACCAACACCAGCGGCATTTCCATCGCTGCAATGGGCGCGGGACGGGACGCCGACTTCCGTGCGCACTTCTTCGGCACCCACTTCTTTAACCCGCCGCGCTACCTCAAGCTGGTGGAGATGATTCCCGGCCCGGATACCGACAAGGCCACCTTTGCTGCGCTGCGCACATTTATTGAGCGGGAACTGGGCAAGGGCGTGGTGGTCTGCAAGGATCGCCCCGACTTTATCGCCAACCGCCTGGGCATCTTCAGCCTGATGAGCGATCTAAGTTACATTCAGGCCAACGGCTACACCGTCGAAGAAGTGGATGCGCTGACCGGCCCGCTGATTGGGCGACCCGGTACCGCCACCTTCCGCCTGCTGGATCTGATCGGCATCGATCTGATGGCCTTTATCGCCCGCCATCTCTACGAGGAGTTGCCCGAGGATGAAGATCGCGCGGTCTTTGGCAATACGGACCTGCTGGATCGGCTGGTTGCCGCGGGTCGCCTGGGCAATAAGACCGGGAAGGGCTTCTACACCAGTGTGCGCGAGAACGGCAAGCGCGAGTTTCGTCCGCTCGATCTACAGACGCTGGAGTATCGTCCCGCCGTGGAGCCGGCCGCCGTCGCCGGGTTTATCGCCGAGGCGCAGGCCATCCGCGCCCTGCCGGAGCGGTTGAGCTTTGCCCTGGAGCGCGCTGTTGTCGATCCCGCTGATCGCGGGGCCGGGCTGATCGCCGCCGGCCTGCTGCCGCTGCTGGCCTACGCTGCCCGTCGGCTGCCCGAGGTGGCCGACAGCGTTGCCGATGTGGATAACGCCATGCGCTGGGGCTACAACCACGCCATGGGGCCATTCGAGATCTGGGAGGCGCTGGGGGTGGCCGAGACCGCCGAGGTGATGCGCGCCCGGGGTCTGACCGTGGCGGACTGGGTGGAGGATCTGATTGCCGAAGACAGTCCGCACTTCTACCGGCAGATGGATGGGCAGCAGCGGGCCTACAATGTCGCGGCGCGGGAGTACCAACCCCTGGCCCGCGATGCGCGTGCGCTCGACCTGGCGACATTCAAAACCCAGGGGCGCATCCTCAACTCCACCCGCAGCGCCGGCCTGATCGACCTGGGAGACGGTGTGCTCTGCCTGGAGTTCCACAGTAAAGCCAATGCGATTGACCTGGAGCTTATCGAGTTTGGGCTGGAAGCGCTGGCCGAACTGGAGAATCGGCGCTGGATCGGGCTGATAGTTGGTAACCAGGGCAAAATGTTCTCCGCCGGAGCCAATCTCAAGCAGATGGCCGAGGCTATGCAGAGCGGTCGGCTTGATCTGATTGAGGCAATGCTCCAGAAGTACCAGCGCTGGACGCAGGGCTTGCGCTATGCGCGCAAGCCGGTTGTCACCGCGCCGTTTGGCCGCGTGCTGGGCGGTGGGGCCGAAGTTGCCATGCACAGCACGCGCACCGTTGCCGCCGTCGAAACCGCGATGGGGCTGGTCGAGGTTAGCGTGGGGCTGATCCCGGCGGCGGGGGGCTGCAAGGAACTGAACCGCCGGCTGGTGGCGGGCGCGGCGGCACTACCGGGGGGCAATCCGCAGGCGGCGCTGCGGCAAGTATTCGAGATGATTGCGCAGGCGCAGGTCAGCGGTAGCGCGGTCGAGGCGCGTGAGCGGGGTCTGCTGCGCCCCACCGACCGGATTGTGATGAATAGCGAGCATCTGCTGGGCGTGGCCCGCGAGGTGGTGCAGGAACTGGCAAAAGACTATCTGCCGCCGGCATCGGGCAAACACTGCTACGCGCTGGGGCAGGATGGACTGGCCGCGTTGCAGATTGCTATCCGGAACTTGCAGGAGACAGGACAGGCCGGCGAGTATGACGCCTTTATCGCCGGGCGGCTGGCCCATGTGCTGTGCGGCGGCGCTCTGAGTGTACCTCAGTGGGTTGACGAGCAGTACATCCTCGATCTGGAGCGCCAGGTATTTCTGGAACTCTGCCGTGAGCCGAAAACGCATGCGCGCATCCAGGGCATGCTGGAGACCGGCAAGCCTGTGCGGAACTGACGGTTAACTGACAGGAGTTACGCGGTCACTGACCCGGGAGGGAATGTCGCTGCCGGCAGGGTGGAAGATCTTCTTCTTTTTCCGGAACATCTTGCACGTTGTGCAAGATGTTCCGGAAAAAAACACATAATGTCCCACGCTGCCGCAGGCGAAGCCGGCGTTTGGGTCTGACAGCGGGCCGGAACAGGCTTCC